>JAOZSU010000198.1:0-2742 GCA_029939475.1 Mycoplasmatota bacterium
TTTGGTTGATGCAGTCTATAAAATGGCTACTAATGATCGTAAAGCATTTGCTTCATGGGCAACTAAACAAATTATGCCTTCTGTATTATTTGCTTTTTATGATGATAAAATTAAAAATACTAATGAAGGCTTAGAAGGCTTATCAAGTGAAAAACTATTGAGGTATTTAAAATGAATGATTTTGAGAAATTTTTGACACAGGGCTACCAAAATGAAAACAAGTCAACTATAACTTTTAATGCTATAGCTGCTTTAATTACCATAGTAGAAAGACAAGCAAAAGAAATTGAAAAGTTAAATAGTCAAGTAGCTAAAATACGATTGTATGGAAGTCAGTATGAATTATGAAAAAATGGTTTGATAATTTTTTAAGAAAACGCCTTTGGAAACGTCAATCTGGTTGGTGGAGTAAAGATTCTTTTACTTTAGATGATAATCAGGATATATCATACCTAGGAGTAATAGATTGTAAAGATTTAACGATCTTACAATTTTATGAATTTGAAAAAGGAAGGTTAAAATGAAAGCTAAAGAACTAATAGAAGTTTTAAGAATAAATCCTGATGCAGACGTTTTAATCTCTGTTGATGTATCTACTTGCGATGATGACTTTGATAAAAGAGCTTTTGCAAATACAGATTTTGATTATCAGATTAAAAAAGGTCAAATAGCTTTACTGTTTGAAGGATATTCTAATTATTAATAGAGGCAAAAAATGAAAAGAAAACATAGAGTTTGGTATTCATTAGAAAGACTAGGAAACAAATGTTGGTACTGTCAAGGGAAATGGTATACAGGTGAAGACGCTCAAAGTTTAGGAAAAAACTTTAGTAGTAACATACAATTTTCTACTTTAAAACAAGTTAGTGAACATTTGAATAAACAAGATAATTTAACTGCTGACTTCCAGCTAGTTAAACATTATATTAAACATGGGAAAAGATGGGCTAAAAACATTAAGATATTTGCTTATGAAAAATAGTTCAAGAATCATCAAAGATTATATAGTGAATAAAGGAGAGTAAAAATGAATGAATCAAAATTTGATGAGTCAATGGAAGAAGTAAATGATATGGATTATGAATTCCTAGATTTACTATTAGAAAAAGAAAATTATTTGTTTGATAAGTATGGGGAAGGTAATTACATGTGTCCTTTTTACTCTTTGTTTATGACACTATATATGATTAATAAAGATAAAGGCTGGACTAAAGAAGAATTATTAAGAGATTTAGACTCACTTGACTATAGTTCTAACTTAGAGAAAAAAGAGGAATAACTATTGACCTTTTTTAAAATATATGTTACTATGTCTTAGTAAGAGTGTAGCTATAGCTCAATGGTAGAGTGGCAGTTTTCCAAACTGTCTGTTAAGAGTTCAAATCTCTTTAGCTGCTATTGCAGGGTGACTGGAGTTGGTTCCAGATCGGACTCATAATTCGTACAAACGTAGGTTCGAATCCTACCCCTGCTTCTAAGCTTTTCTGTTAAGTGATTGCTCAGTAATGATCTGCTGGGAAACAGAAACTTACTATTATATTTTCTAAAGGTGGAAATAAATGGCTTATAGCTTAAAAAGAGAATCTGATGGCGCAGGTGATTCAGGTTTAGTTTCAGATGCTTTATGGTTAAAAGATGACAAGCTTCAAGTTGAACATAATGCAAGACCTAGAGTTGGGGTTGCAATTCAAGTAGGATCACCCTTTGCTAGAACAATGTCACGACAAGATTGGTGGCAAACTTCACTTTGTACTGAGATTTTAATTGATGAAGAAAATTATGTAAAATTTAAAACTGGGAATTCTATATATGAATGGAAACAAAATGATTAAAGAAACTACAACAGCAACTTTCTATATGATAGCTGATACTGTTAGTATGCAAACAGTAAATCCTAACTCTTATTCCTCAGTAGCTATGAAAAGTTGTAATAATTGTAAGGAAGTTGGTTTAAAGCCACAATGGAAGTATTGTCCTAACTGTGGGGGAAAGTTTATTAATGATTAAACTAATAATGAAAATTATTAAAGAGAAAGGAGAAAATAGATGAAAAGTAATGAGGAGTATGTTTTTAAACTTTGGAATGGTGGCTATATGTTTGCTCCAAGTCAAATTGTTAGAGTTAATTTTAATAATGATGGGAATTCAATGATAGGTGTTATTGAAGAATTAATCTTTACACAAGCAGATGGAGGACCAACTCCATTAGCTAAAGTGTTTTTCTTTCCTTGGTGGGAAAATGGACAAAGGGGGGGTTATATAGAAGGAACTTTTGTTCCTCACCGATATTGTAAAAATGTTAATAGTTTAACTAAAGGGGAATATGATGCATTAAATCTTTTTGAGGAAGATAATTTATTTTACATTAATAAAAATAAAGAAAAAATATTTCCTTTTAAACTTTTAAAACAAAATAAGGAATAAATGAACTATTTAACAATGAAAACAACAGAAAAACTAGAAGAGTTTAAAACCCATGTTTAATTACGTCCTGGTTCGACTCCAGGTGGGAGCAACAAGTCTTAATCAGATTGGTGGACTTTAGGTATAAGAGGTTGTGATTGCCTCGTAGGATACCAACTCCAGATGTCAATGTGGAAGGTTATTGACAACAGCTAGGTGGGAATCCTAGTATTATAGTTCTTTGGTGTAATTGGTAACTTGAACTTCTACTATTAATTAAGTAGTAGAAAATAGGAGTTCAAATGAAAATATGTGAAACTTGTAAGAAAGAATATGAAG
>JAOZSU010000199.1:0-2737 GCA_029939475.1 Mycoplasmatota bacterium
TAATTATAATAAAATACATGGTAATATACTATTTAATGATCTTATTTCAATTTTATTTTTATTTTCTATATACTATTTATTTTTCTCTTCATAATTATCTTTAATATTGCATATAAAAGAATGTATAAATTATAATTTATTAACAGTTATATATATATCTATAATTTGTTAAAATCCTTTATTTTAGCGGTTTTCCTATATATTTATCTGCTTTTATAATATGACAATCAAATTTTATATTAATATTTAAAAAATATGATTTTTTTATATATAAGTATAAGAACATAAAAAAAGGCTAATATAGCTTGTATTTGCTTTATTAACCTTATAATTAAATTATTTGTATCTAATCTTAAAAAATCAGAAAATATATCTGTAATTTAAACACTTAAATACCGTAAATATTTATAATAGGTCCTCCAATAACATAAGATTATCCCAACTAAAATCTAATTCCTTATTTTCTATTTTATGTGTGATTTCGACAATTCTATCATTAATAGGGGTCTCTATTTGGACCATATCTCCA
The DNA here is from genome assembly GCA_029939475.1 of Mycoplasmatota bacterium. GTDB lineage: Bacteria > Bacillota_I > Bacilli_A > Izemoplasmatales > Hujiaoplasmataceae > 4572-104. The sequence goes on from JAOZSU010000199.1 coordinate 530, forward strand.
TATTTACAAACAACACCATTAATTGAATCTATTTCACATTTTCTACCACGTAAAATATCTCTAATCATACTAGATTTTATCAATTTATGTTTCTTCATCGCAATTGGTAAAAGTTGAAAACTTATCCATTTTTTGAATTTACTATGATAATCCATCAACTTCTCAACGTCTTTACCTTGAATTGGCTCTATCTTAATATTAGCCGCTTTTGCGACATCAATACACTCTTTAATCGCCATTAAAGCTAGCATTCTTGACTTCTTATCTTTAGCTATTTTACCAAAGTTAGAATTAGTGATTACGGACAAACCACTAAAGGCAGCGTTCACTAATAATTTTGCCCATCTAGCTCCAATAAAGTTTTTTTCAATTTTAACTTCTCCCATAGTATTAAGTAATTCAATTATATAATTAAATGCTTGATTATTTCCTGAATTACCAAACTTACCAATACTGAATGTTAATGATTCTCTCGTAGCTTCAGAAGTTAATTCACAAACTCCATTTCCAACAAAAGTAGCTCCCCAAGACATAGTACATCCAAAAGTTTTTTCTTTACCAATAACTTCTGATACTGATAACTCAGGTAATCCATTTTGCATAGTACATATCACAGCATCTTTAGTCATAAACTTTAGAAGCCCTTTAACTATTTTTTTATTATCCATTTGTTTTGTCATCAATAGAATAATGTCATATTTTTCTTTCATTTCTTCTGGAAGAAGAGCTGAAACAGGTTGTATAAAATCTGTTTTTCCAATTACATGTGCCCCATTCTTTCTTAGGCCTTTTACATGTTCAACATTCCTTGTTATTAAATCAATTTTATATCCAGCTTTTGTTATATACGCTCCTAAAATAGTTCCCATAGCACCTGCGCCATATATAGCTACTTTCATTATAATTCCCTCCTAATAATTTGATTGGTATCTATATTATTATATCAAATAAAAGCTTTTTAATGAAATTATAGTATGCAAATCTATTTAAGTTCTTACATTATTATTTATTTGCTTCTTGAGTAATAATCTTATTAATTATATAAAAAATAGGTATATTTTAAAAGAAATACCTATTTTTATTAATATAAATGATTTATCAATTTTTAAATTCGAGCATTGTTACACTTTCAACATGTGTTGTCTGTGGAAACATATCAACTGGTGCAATTTTTATTAAATTATATCCGCCTTTAATTAAATATTCTAAATCTCTAGTTAAAGTTGCTGGATTACATGAAATATATACAATCTTAGGTATTTTCATATTTAACAATGTATTTATAAATCGCTTACTACAACCTTTTCTAGGAGGGTCTATTATAATTCCATCAAAATGGAATTTTTTCCATTTTTGAATAACGATTTCTGCATCTCCTACTTCAAAAAATGCATTTCTTATATTATTAATTACAGCATTTTTCTTAGCATCAATTATAGCTGATTCAAAAACTTCTATTCCAAACACTTTATAAACGTTTTTTGCAAGGCTTAATGCTATAGAACCAATTCCACAATAAGCATCAATTATTCTATCTTTGCTAGTAAATTTAGCATATTCTAATGCTTTTGCATAAAGCCTTTCTGTTTGAATAGTATTCACTTGGAAAAAGGATCTAAATCCTATTTCAAATGTATTTCCTAAAAGTTCTTCTGTTAAATAACTTTTGCCATAAAGCAATCGTATTTCTTCTGTTGAATAAGAAGACTCATCTATAGAATTAACGACACCTATACCTTTAACGAGAGCGTTAGCTGCAACTATTTTACTTGCAAATAATTGTTCGAGTTTGAAAGAATTCTTTGCGATATTAAATAACAATATAATTTCTTTATGTTTATAAGATTCTCTAATAACACAAGATTTTAAAATCCCTTCATTTGTTTCAGGATTGTATGCTTTTATATTTAATTCATTTGCGATATTTTTAATTAGTCTTAAAACATCAAAAGATTTTTTTGACATAGTAAAACATTCTTCTAAATCAACTACCTTATGAGACTTTGCTTTAAAATACCCAGCTTTGATTCCATTTTCTTCTTGAGCAAATTTAATCTCTACTTTATTTCTATAATAATAAGGATTAACCATACAAATAATATCATCAACAACACTTGGATCTTGTTTTAATTTTTTTACCATTAAATCTAATCGATATTTCTTAAATGCAACTTGTACATCATAATCCATATGCATTAATCTGCATCA
>JAOZSU010000200.1:0-2731 GCA_029939475.1 Mycoplasmatota bacterium
GCTACATTACAATTCTCATATTCATAATAAACATACCCTTCTAATGGGTCAGGATTAGCATCACCACATTTAGTTTCACAGTTTTGTTGTACATCATAATATATACCATAAACAGAGGTTGGTAAAATTGTTGAACCTTTTTCTAAACAATAGTTTTTAATTTCGTTTGCTGGAACTTTTATATTTATTTTTTTTCCATCATTACAAACCACTGTCCACGTACATTGACCATTCTCGTCACCTATTTGGTCAATAGGACATGAAAAACTAAAAAGAGCACCAGCCATAAAGAGATTATTTGTTTACAAATTTACAAAATTAATAGTTACCTATTTAATTTACCATCCACTCCTTGACCAAGTTATAAAACCCATTGTTAGGGTATTTACATATATTGTGATTTGGAAAAGTTCTTTTGTCAAAAAGAGGGTCAACACTATAATGAGCAAAAAAATGTTTATCTTCATTATAAGTATTAAAGTTGGGTATGTAAGTATTGTTATCACCAATCATTTTTATTTTATTGTTATGACACACAATAGATAAAGCAGTCATACAACTCCACCATTTCCAAGTAGGCTCTTCTTTTGATTCTACAATCTGTTCAGCTACAGATATAATTTCATCTATAATGTTTTTCAAAACTTTAACTTTAATAAATATAGGAACAAACCCTCCATTCATATACTGTCCATCTTCGTGTTTTAAATAAGGTTTTATTTTATTATAGTTCTGTTTACTTGAGTTTGCTATAAACATGTGCCAGTCTTCATATCCATCATAACACACTATAGAATTATCATCAGGCAAAATACCAGTATATGGTTTTAAACTTACCATATCCATATCACATATAACCAATATATCATCATCATTGTAATATGGTAACAAAGGTTTTAAAGAAGAAATAACATTAATAACAATACAATTATCATTTCTGCTTGACACATAATTCCAGATAGGTGGACAAATATAATGAGGTAATCCTTTTAAATCCCAATCAATTGAATTATATATAGGGCTATCTCCAGTGTTTTGTTTCACCACTGTAACTAAACTGTTAAACATAGCTTTATCTTTGTATGATTTTTTTTGAGCATACGCCCAAAAATTAGCCATCCACTTGTATCGATTATCAACTATTGCGCTTGGAATAAATCTTATCATTTTTTTATAAACGTATGATACTTAAAGTGGTCTTCACTTAAATGTATGTTTAATTTTTTGTTTTCTTTTTCTAAATAATAATCATTATTTTTATTTAACAGTTCAAATGTATTATTAAAATTGAACAACACTTCCTGTCCTGAAGCATATAGATTACAATTAAAATTTAAATAAGAAGACCTATAATATAAATCGTGAACAAAGTAGTCACGTGGATGAGCATCAAGTAATTCAACGTTTTCATTTTTAAAATCATCATAAAAGTACCATTCCATATATTTATTTATCTCTTTCATATACTGGTCTATAGAATTAAATCTTTCAAACTTTTTCCACAAAGATTTTTTTAAATAAAAACAACTACTAAACAAAGAAAAATTGTCAGCAGGATATTTAAAAAATATACCATCTCTGTTAGGATATTTTTTTATTAAATCACCAACATCACTTTTTAATTGAAAATCATAATGTATACTAAAAACTCCTTCACCTTCTACAAGCTGATATCCTTTTTTAAATTGATTTAAAATAGCATAAGGAGCAAAGCTACCGTATGGTGTGTAAGTATCATATTTTTCATAAGGACTATGACAGGCGTGGTATAAATTATATTTATGCCAATCTTTAGGAGTTACAATTTCATTATCTTCTATCCAAACATATCCATCAGATAGTTTAAAAGCTTCATAGTTAAAGTAATGGTCAACAACAATTGCTTTATAACCAAATTTTTTTATTGACTCTATACATTTTAATAATAACTGTAAACGTGTAGGATTGTCTGAGTGAGCTGTTATTAAAAAATTAAATTTTTTCATTTAACACTCTAGCCAACTTTTATTATCAACTGTCCACTTAATGGTTTTTTCTAATGTATCATAAACCTTGTTTGGAGACCATCCGGCTTTTTCCATTTTATTACCATCAAGAGCGTATCGTAAATCATGCCCAGGTCTAGAAGAATGAAAATCAATAATTTCATATTTTAATTCTTTACCTAAAACTTTAGCTATAAATTTTGCTAAGGATAAATTATCTATTTCTTCTGCTCCTACTATATTATATTTAGGACATTTAATACCAGTGTCATCAGGAGTAGATGGTGTAGAATTAATTAATAAAAAATGTAGTGCGCTCGCAACGTCTTTAGCGTGTATATAATGTCTACTTCCTGCTTCTGTTTTTTCTTTATTTCCGTGTATCCATATTTTATTGTTATTTAAAATATTATTAATACACATTGGAATAAATTTCTCTGGATGTTGTCTCTCACCAAATACATTCATAGTATGTGTTATAATATTTGGCATTTTATATGTGTTTTCAAAAGCAACAACTAACTCCTCTGCTCCTGCTTTAGAAGCACTATATGGATTAGTTGAATTATATCTATCATTCTCTTTATACTTTACGTCTCCTGGAGCTGGCCCAAACACTTCATCTGTACTGAAATATACAAACTTATCTAAACTGTCTATAGATTTAGCGTATTCAAGAATATTAGCCGTTCCTACTACATTATCCATAACAAACTCCATAGGATAATCTATACTTCTATCTACGT
>JAOZSU010000016.1:0-7959 GCA_029939475.1 Mycoplasmatota bacterium
CGCTCTTCTTATACCTTTTATAAATTCCTTTTTTTCAGGTAGTTCTTGAAATATATCTTTTAATGTATAAGCTTCTGTCATTTTATTTTTCCTCCAATTTAATCATTTCTTTAAATTCTTTTCTTTGAACTATTTCAATCATTTTATGTATTTTTTTATACATGATTGTATCTTTTTCTATAAATGGGATTTCTTTTCTAATATATTGATATAATTTTTTTGTATGTGAACTCAATTTATCTTTTTCTCGGAAATCTATTGCTTGTAAGGCGGTAAAAATTTCCATAGCTAGAACTTTTTCAGAGTTTTCAATAATATCTAAAGCTTTTCTAGCTGAAATTGTTCCCATAGATACATGATCTTCTTGATTAGCTGATGATGGAATTGAATCTACACTGGCTGGATGTGAGATTGATTTATTTTCACTAACAAGTGAAGCTGCACTATATTGAACAATCATAAATCCAGAATTGATTCCTGGTTCTTTAACTAAAAAAGGTGGCAATCCATTGCTTAAACTTGAATTAACCATTCTTTCAAGTCTTCTCTCAGATATATTTCCAAGTTCACTAATCGCAACGGCTAAGAAATCCATCGCAAGGGCAATTGGTTGTCCATGAAAGTTTCCAGCACTGATAACCTTTTTGATATCTTCAAAAACTAAAGGATTATCCGTAACTGCATTCATTTCATTTTCAACGACATTTTTACAATATTTAATAGCGTCTAAACTAGCTCCTAAAACTTGAGGCGAACATCTAAGTGAATAAGCATCTTGTACTCTTAATTCTCCTTGTTTTGTTGTTAGTTTCGAATCTTTTAAAACATCATTTAAAGTCTTCGCAACTTGAATTTGACCGGGTTGATTTCTTAATACATGTATTTGATCATAAAATATATCTGTAATACCATTTAAAGCTTCCATAGATAATGCAAATGCATTTTCTGATAAATACATTAAATCATAAGCTTTTTTAACTGCTAAAGCAGCTACACTAGTCATAGCTTGAGTTCCATTTATAAGGCAAAGCCCTTCTTTAGCTTCTAATGAATTTAATGGTTCAATAGAGGAGAGTTTTAACCCTTCTTGTGCGGACATTGTTTTTCCTTTATAAACTACATCACCCATTCCTAATAAAACGAGTGCCATATGCGCTAAAGGTGCTAAATCTCCACTCGCTCCTAAACTTCCTTGAGAATATACAACTGGAATCACATTTTTATTTAAAAGTTCCAACATCTTCTCAATAACCACAAAACGTATACCACTGTACCCTTTAATTAATGCGTTAATTCGTAATAATAACATTCCTCTAACAATCGCTTCTGAAAATGGTTTTCCAACACCACAAGCATGACTTTTAAGTAAATTAACTTGTAAATTACTTAAATTTTCTTTATCAATTGAAACATCGGAAAGTTTTCCAAAACCTGTATTAATTCCATATGTTGGAATTTCTGATTTTACAACTTCTTTAACAAAATTTCTGGCTTTAATTACAGCGTCTTTACTAGAGCTTGAAATTCTTACTTCTTCATAATCTAATACAACTTTAGAAAAAGAGTTTATTGTCATATTAGAACCATTAATTTCTAACACTATATCACCTTGCTTTCACATCTATTATAAGGTATATAAGATACCATTGTAAAGGAATAAATAATATGATTTTTAAATGTTTTGAAATCGCTTGCATTTATTGAGTTTTTTTCAAAAAAAACACCGTTTAAATAACCGATGTTTTTAAGCTTTTACGAAAATCATAAAGCAAATTATATTATTGAATAAAACATGATATAATTTCTATTAGTAAAGCAGCTAAAATTAATTAGCTGCTTTACTTTTATCAATTAACTATCTATTTCCTAATATAACTTTGATTTCTGCTACTTGGTGTTTTAGGAAGCATCATTTTAATTAACCCAGCATTAATTGCAGAATCTAGATAATTCTTTTTAAATGAAATTCTTGATTCCCAACCTAAAATATTCAACAATTCTCTAAATGTATATGGATAATCATCTTCCATTATTCTATTGAAACTTTCTTGAATTGAATCTAATATAAATTCAATAAAAACATTGGAACTACCTTCTTAAGTGGATAAAGCTATTGTGTCATAATATTTTTGTTGTCTTTCTTTTATAATTGACTCAATAGGTAAATAAGCAAATATTTTCTCTTCACTGGCTATAATATACATGTTTGCCAAAGCCTTCCCATTCTGCTATTACCATCAATAAAAGGATGTATGAATTCGAATTCATAACGAAAGACAGCTGACTTAATTAATATATTTTCCTAATAATTACTTAGATATTCAAATAAATCATTCATTAAACTTCGGACTATATCAGCGGGAGGAGTTAAATGAATAACTTTATTACCATCAAATACTCCTTCTTGGCCTAAGCGATATCTTCCAGCAGCATCATCAAGTTAATCCATCATAACTCTATGATATTTCAATAAATCATTCTCATTAAATGGATTTATTTCTGAAATATTATCATATACTTTAATAGCATTTTGAACTTCAAGAATATCTCTTTTAGATCCAACAACTAATTTGCCGTTAATAATATCTTTAACTTGTTTTTTTGTTAAAGTATTATTCTCAATCGCTAAAGATGAATATATTGAATTGATTTTATTAGTTTTTCTTAATTGTAGCTTATTATCTAATCCTGAATTACTAGTTAATTTTCCTATTTGCTTCATTATAACAGAAATTATCAATTATCTTGTATGTTTTCTTGTATGTTTTCTTTTTTTTTCATTGAAATACAAATTAAAAAAGTTTACTCCAATTGGAATAAACTTGTCAGTTTTTGGTACACCCTGGGAGGCTCGAACTCCCGACCCATTGATTAAGAGTCAATTGCTCTACCAACTGAGCTAAGGGTGCATGTATATAATATATTAAATCAAAAGATTCTATTTGTAAAGATAAATATTATTGTTTTTTTAAAAAATTTATCAGTTGATTATATCTAATGAAATATAACCCGTCAACTTTTTTAAATTCAGGTACAATATAGCAATCACTTTCATTGGTATATTTGGTAATATTGTGACAATTTGGGTAAATTAAAACAATCTTTATTATAGATTTATCTCCTTTTTTATAATGAATGAATTCTTTCATTTTAAAGATTGTATGAGGTTTAGTAGAACGCTGCCATCCCCTTACATTGTCATTAATAACTACATTATCAGAATTGGTGATAATCAGTTCATGTTTTGGATTCATAATTACTAATTTTATTAAATATGTTTTACCATCTTTAAATTCAACATGGTAAAAATGTTCTTGATTGTGTTCTAAAATTTCACCATGATGAAAACAATCAGCGAATGTTTTTTTCACTGATTCAATGATTTTCATATACTGATATTCTTTAAATAAATTGATAATTACTACAATAACTAAAAATCCTATTATAGCGATAACAGAAATTTCAAAAGCATTCATATAATACCTCTCGTTAATATATGATACATAAGAAAAAGGAATTTGTCAAACAACAATGGTTACCTAAAACATAGGTAACCATTTAAATTAAGCGTTATTTTTCTTTTCAAAATATTTTTTTAAATAATCTTTAATTGCAGGTAAATCTTCTTTCTTCATTGGCTTACATAATTCAGGTTTAGCTTCTCCTGATAATAAACCTATTGCCATTTCCTTACATCCAGGATATCCACAAGCTCCACAATTATATTTAGGTAATAGCTCGACTACTTCTTCGATACTTGGATCTTCCTCAACATAGAATACTTTACCAACAATATATATTAAAACTCCCAAAACAAAGCCTATTCCAGCTAAGATTATAGCGGGCAATAGAATGTTCCACATTATATAATTCCTCCAAATCTGCTAAAGATGATTGCTAGAATAGCCGCAACAATTAAAGCAATTGGAATTCCTTGAAATGCTTTTGGAACAGGGGCTATATCAATTCTTTCACGTAACATTGAAAATATATACATTACAAAAATAAATCCAAGTCCTATGAATGTTGTATAAACAACTGTTTCCCCAAAATTATTTCCTTTTGTGATGTTTAATAAAGCAACACCGAGTACAGCACAGTTTGTAGTAATTAGAGGTAAATAAATTCCTAAAGCTTTATATAAAGCTGGTGAAACTTTTTTAATAAATATTTCAACCATTTGTACAAGTGAAGCTATAACTAAAATAAATACTATTGTACGCATATATTCAATATTAAGAGCTTCAAGAACATATTTATATAATACCCATGTAACAGTGCTGGAAATTAACATAACGAAAATAACAGCGAATCCCATACCTAATGCATTACTTCTCTTTTTAGAAACTCCAAGGAAGGGACAAATTCCTAAAAATTGACTTAAGATAATATTTTCAGTGATGAAAGCTGTAAAAGCTAAAGCAATGATTTTATCCATTTGTCGCAACTCCCTTCGCTTTGTTTTCTTTTCGTTTATTACCAATAGCTACCAACGCAGCTAAAATTAAACCAAATGATAAAAACGCTCCAGCTGGTTGAACAAACAATCCCATTGGTTCTATATGAAGAAAATCAAAAACTGATTCAAGATGAATAACTGCATTTTGCCATACAGTTATTGTACCTTTACCAAGAAACTCTCTAAACACACTAATAATAACTAAAGCTGATGTGAATCCTAAAGCCATTCCTATTCCATCAATCACTGAATCAACTGGTTTGTTATTAGAGGCAAAAGCTTCTGCTCTACCTAAAATAATACAGTTAACAACAATAAGTGGTAAAAATACTCCTAAAGAATTATATAAATCTATCAAATAAGCATGCATTAGCATTTCAACTATTGTAACTAAAGTTGCAATAACTACAATATATACAGGAATACGAACTGGTTTTACAAGTTCCGCAAGTTTATGATTACTCATAATCAATGAAACAGTGAAGTTTGATAAAACTAACACGAAGAATACTCCTATACCCATTCCTAATGCGTTTTCTAAACTAGTTGTTACTGCTAATGAAGGGCACATTCCTAATACTGATACAAATAATGGATTTTCACTGAATATCCCTTTTAAAAAGTTTTCTTTTTTAGTCATTCAAACCACCTCCAAAATCAGATACAACTCTATCGGAGATAATTATAAAACAATCCCTAATAGCTGTAGAGGTATATGTCGCTCCTGCTATTGCATCAAAATCATTTAAATTGGTTATATCATTAACATTATAATCGTGATGTACAAAATCATCGTTAATTGGAGGGTTTTCTTTTTGGCTAACTATAGTATAACCTTCAACGCTATAATCACTGTTAATAGCTATTAACATTGTAACATCTCCATTATATCCAGCTGCGCTAACCAAGTATATTAAAGCTCCAATTTGATTATCTGATTTATTAGTTAAGATATAAATTGTATCTAATCCATTAGATTCTATATTTTCTTCTGTAACTAAATAATTATCTAAATCATAAAAACTTTCAAGAGATTCATATACAACATTTTGTTCAATCTCTTCTATTTTAGGGGCTGTAAATGAATTTACAACCGCAAGTAATGTTCCACTAATAATTCCTAATATTAGTAATACTAAGCCTGATTTTAATCCACCATTCATATTAATAGCCTCCAATCATGGACACCTATATTTAAATTAAATAATGATTGGCCTGTGTAAATTACATGTCTAAAATACATTCCACCAAATACGAATACCAATATCAAGACTAAAACCAATGAAAGAATTAACCAGTTTTTTTGAAAATATTGTTTCATATTATATCACCCCACTTATTCTAATTATCGGTAATATAATCGTTGTATAAACTGAACCTGCTTTTACAACAGCATAAAAACCAATTGCTATTAGAATAACAACTAAGGTAGCTATCTTACCCCAAACAGGTTTTTTCCATCTATTAGCTCTTATAATACCGGTATATTTATCAATAGGTAATGTAAATATATTCATTAATAAAATTGACGTAGCTACACCTTCAGGTAAGTTTCCAACATATCTAAACAATACTGTAAGTACTGCTAACATCAATGCAAAGTAAATTTTCCCAATTGGGTTACTTGGAGTTGTGACTGGTTCAGTTGCCATAAATACAGCTCCATAAACTAATCCTCCACTAAAGATTGCATATAGAGGAAACCAAATTCCTGGTTCTCCATTTAATGCTCCAACTATCCATGATAATAAGAAGAATGCTCCAACATAGATTAAAGGTGTACTCCATTTAATTACTTTACGAAAACTCAACCACAAATAACTAAATAACATCACTAAAACTGAAGTTTCTCCTAACCCTCCTGGTGTCATACCCACAAAGAAATCCCACAGGTTTCCATAAGGCGCAACTACAGAAGCATAGGTTAAATTACTTCCAGATAAAGTCACAAGAGGTGTTGCTCCAGCATAAGCATCCACAAGAATTTCTGAAGCATTAAAATATCCTCCTGCAGCTGTAATAGCTCCCATAAAACCAAATTTAATTACAGCGTATCCCAACAAAGCAGGATTGAATATATTTTTTCCGAAACCACCAAATAACATCTTAGCGATAATATTACCAAAGAATACTCCAAACATCAATACCCATATAGGAGTATACATTGGGCTCATTAAAGCAATTAATAATCCAGGAATAACTGAATATGATGTCGATAATTTGCTGAATAATGGTTTAATTTTTCTTAACTCTGAATCAGTTATATAATAGAAAATAGCTTCCATTAATATTGATGAAATACCACCAACAAAGATATAAAATAATGGATATAACATTCCTAGAAAATCAGTATTGCCATCGATAAAAACTAAAATTCCATTCTTATACCAAGCAAATAAAATAACAGGAATAAGCGCAATAATAAAATCACGCATAATGGTATTGGTATTTTTACCTTTTTGATCTGCAATTCTTAAATAAGGTGCATTTCCACCAGCAAATCTAGCCATTATTTCGCTCCTTTCCTAAGTAAGTCCTTAGCCTTAGATACAGCAGTTGAAATCTCTCTTCTAGAAGGACATACATATGAACATAAGCCACATTGAATACAATTATTAGCATTTAAAGCTTTAATTAAACTTACATCTTTGTAATCTAAAGCTTTCTTAATTTCTGTAGGCGTTAGGTAAGCTGGACATATATCTGCACATTTACCACATCCCATACATTCAACCTGTAATTTTACAGGCACAGGGTTAACAATCACTCCACCTAATGTATCACTTACAACTAAGTCATCAATTAAAATTGCTTTACCTGTCATCGGTCCGCCAGCTATATAATTCGCTTTAGCAGGTACAATGTCTCCTGTATAGCCACCACATTTTTCTATTAATTCACTTACTTTTGTACCTATAGGTACATAGAAGTTTCTTGGTTCTTTTATGCCTTCTCCAGTTATTGTAATAGGTCTTGAAATAAGTGGAATATTGTGTTCAACAATATCAGAAAAAGTTATAGCTGTGCTTGAATTGTTTACAATAACTCCAACTTCGCTTGGTAATCCAGTGTAGGTTTTACCAACAACGCGTTCGATAATGTATTTTTCCCAACCAGCTGGATAAACATCTTCAATTTCATACAAAGAGATGTTTTCGTAATTGTTTATAAAATCATTTAATGCTAATTTAATTCCTTTATTATATGCTTTATAAACAATTACTCCTTTTTTTGCATCAGCTGCTTTCATGAAGTATTTCAAACCTTTTAATAGCTTTTCAGGATATTTAATAATGAAAGAATAATCACATGTCAAATATGGTTCACATTCTACAGCGTTTATAATTACTGTATCAATGTTTTGTTTTGTTTGATATTTGATATATGTTGGAAATCCTGCGCCACCTAGCCCGGTCAAGCCAGCGTTCTTCATTAGATTAATTAAATCTTCTCTATTCAAGGAATCAATGTTTTTATTAGGTTTTATAGAGGGATCTAAA
>JAOZSU010000016.1:7969-10270 GCA_029939475.1 Mycoplasmatota bacterium
TTGAAATCATTTTTGATTTCAATTGCATTAACCATTTTCCCACTTGCATGCCATACCTTTTTAATTGCAGTTACGGTTCCGCTGATTGATGAATGAACATTCATTTCACCGAATCCTTCTCTAACTGCTACCACTTGTCCGACTAAAACACTATCTCCAACTTCTACTTTAGATATTAAAGGACCAATGTTTTTAATTAAGTGTATGTACACATTTTCTGGGTTAAAATACTCTTCTAATGGTAGTTTTTTGGACATCGCCTTTCTACCATCAATATGAATTCCATGTGTTTTTTGAAATATCATTTGTATCCTCCATTTACGAAAATTATTCCATCAAACATTATAACATATTAAATGTTACATACCAAGATGAAATTTATATACTTATAGCTTATTAACTCAAGAAATAGTCTCTAACTAAATCAATTGCTATTTTAATTTCTTCTCTAGTTATATCATAATGCGTTACAAAGCGAAAAACTCCCTCATAAGGTAAAATTTTAACTCCTTTTTTAAATAAATATTCATCTAATTGATATTTTTTATCATTATCAATATCAAAGAATACCATATTGATATCTCTTTGATTTTCGTCAATTTTAATTCCGGGTATTTGGCGTAATAACTCTTCCATATATTTAGCATTTTCATGGTCAATATATAAACGTTTAGACATTTTTTCAACTGCTATTTTAGCTGCGGCAGCTAAAATTCCAATTTGTCTCATACCTCCACCCATGATTTTTCTATTAATTCTAGCTCTATCAATGAATTCTTTAGAGCCTACTAGAACTGTACCTACTGGCGCTCCTAAAGCTTTTGATAGACAGACACTAACTGTATCTGCATATTTAGTCATCTCTTTAGCTTCGATATTTAATGCTGTAGCTGCATTAAATATTCTCGCCCCATCTAGATGCACTGCTAATTTATGTTTTTTTGCAATTTTATAAACTCTAGCCATATAATTTAATGGTAAAACTTTTCCACTATAGGCATTTTCTATACATATTAATTTTGTTTGGGTAGTTGAAATAGTTCTTTTTTTAATTACTTTTTCTAGTTTATCTAAATCCCATATTCCATTATTACTTTCAAGTGTAAAAAGTTGAACAGAAGAAATTATTGGTGAAGCTCCGGATTCATGTTGAACGATATGTGCATCTTGGTCAACTATTACTTCGTCTCCTTGATTACAGTGAGTAAACAAAGATAATTGATTTGAAAATGTACCAGATGGCACAAAAATACCAGCTTCTTTACCCAAAATTTTCGCAATATAATCTTCTAATTCATTCATCAATAAATCATCAGAAAAAACATCATCACCCACTGGAGCTTTATACATTGCTTCTCTCATCTCTTTTGTTGGAGTTGTTACTGTATCGCTTCTTAAATCTATATATTTCATTTCTCACTTATCCTTTCTTGATATTTTTTTGAAAGTTCAAGTATTTTTTTAAAAAAATCTTCATACAAATCTAAAAAATCATAATTAGATACTTCATCAATATTTTTTTTTATGATTTCTTTTTCTCTATCTAAATCAAAGACAGGTAATTGATTTTCAAGCTTATATTCAGCTATTTTTTTAACTATCTGCATTCTTTCTATAAATAGATTTTGCATGTTTTTATCAATTATATCTATCTCTTCTCTTAATTTTTCCATATAGCCCCCTAAAATACTTATGTTTTTATTTTATCACAATTATTTAACTTCATAAACAAATTATATATTAAATAAAAGAAAAAGCCCTAAAAGGGCTAATTCTTATTTGTTATTCTTTAAATATTTGTTTGTCGTTATGGCAACATGAGCTCCATCGCTTGTAGCTTTTGCAATTTGCAATAAACCACCAATACAGTCTCCAGCAGCAAATAAGCCTGGAATATTAGTCATATAATCCTTATCAACAACGATATAATTATCTTCTAAAAAAGCTCCCATTCTCAATGCAAAATCTGAAGCAGATGGAGTTCCAAGTGCAACAAATAGAACATCTACATCATAACTTTTGTTTCCAGCAATTAATTGATTTATTTTTTCTTCACCTTTAATTTCTTGGATAGAATCAAACACAACTGGTTTGTCAACTTCTACTTCTAAATCCATTCCATCAGTAAAAATAGTTATGTCTTGACTGAAGTTTTTTAAAATATCAAGTTCCTCTTTCATAAATTCTTTATTGCCTACTAATCCGATTTTTTTATTGCGATAAATAAACCCATCGCATACAGCACAATATGAAATACCCTTACCAATATAATTATTAAATCCTTTAGCTTTTAAATTAGCT
>JAOZSU010000201.1:0-2716 GCA_029939475.1 Mycoplasmatota bacterium
AGTAGATGTGTAAGAAAATCTACTAATAATATTAAAATTTAAATTTTTATTTTTTATTTGTTTTTTATATTATTCCTTTTACAATTTCTACTGCTTTATTCATTTCTTGAATAGAGGCGTATTCATAAGGTCCATGGAAATTATAACCGCCAGTTCCAAGATTTGGACAAGGTAACCCCATATAAGTAAGTCTTGCACCATCGGTACCACCTCTTATAGGTTCTATTATTGGATCAATTCCAGTTTCTTTAATAGCTTCAATAGCTATATCAACTACATATTGGTGATTTTTTAAAACTTCAGCCATATTAAAATATGAATCTTCTATCTCTAAAGTACAAGTACAGTCACCATATTTTTTATTAATAGTTTCACAAGCAAATTCAAAAAATTCCTTCTGTGATTCAAAGAGAATACGATCATGATTTCGGATGATGTAATCCATTATTGTTTTTTCAACAGTTCCTTTAATTTGAATTAAATGATTAAATCCTTCATAATTTTCTGTAGCTTCCGGGCGCATATGTTTTGGTAAAAATTCATCGAATTCATAAGCTACCTTAATTGAATTTAACATTTTATTTTTAGCTGAACCAGGATGAACAGACTTGCCGTAAATAGTTATTTTAGCTCCAGCAGCATTAAAATTTTCATAGGCAATTTCACCAACTTTACTACCATCTAAAGTATATCCAAAGTCAGCGTTAATATCTTTCATTTCTAAGTATTTAGTACCGTTTCCTACCTCTTCATCTGGAGTAAAAATAATAACGATTTTTCCATGTTTAAATGAAGGTGTATTTGTGATATATTCAGCTACAGTCATGATTTCCGCAACACCTAATTTATCATCTGCGCCAAGTAGAGTTGTGCCATCTGTAACAATTAAATCATGGCCTAAATTATCCTTTAAAGCAGGAAAAACACTAGGCTTTAATATCATATTTTTATCTTCGTTCAGAATTATATCTTTCCCATCATAATTTTTAATAATTCTTGGATTTACATTTTTACCAGATGCATCTGGAGATGTATCAATATGAGAAATAAATGCAATCGAAGGAACCTTTTTGTCCATATTGCTTGGGATTCTCGCAATTACATATCCGTATTTATTTACAATAGCTTCAATATTTAGACTTTCTAATTCTTTTTTTAAATAATTAGCTAATTCAAGTTGCTTTAAGGTAGAAGGATAAGTATCAGATTCTACTTTCGACTGTGTGTCAAAGGAAACATATTTTAAAAATCGTTCGAGTACTTCCATAAGTTTCACCATCTTTCATTATTATATTTACATTATATACTATAACACAATAATTATTAAGTGAGAAGTAGAAAATAACCTATAAATCACAGTTAAAACATTTTAATATGTTATAATAAATAATTAAGGTGAAGATATGTTAAAATATAATATTTATGAACAATCAATGAGTGATAAATTTGGAGTTTGGATGTTAGAAAAAGCTTCTAAATTTAATTCTGTAAAAGAACACAGTTTAGTCAATTTTAAATTTATTTATACTTCAAAACTTTCTAAAAATTATTCTTATCCAGATAATATTTTATTTGAACGAATAAATTTAGATGGATTAACTGTAGAAAAAATATCTGAAATTAATTCAGAAAATAAATACGCGCTAATTCAATTACATGGGGGTGCGTATGTGTTGGATTATAATGATACTTATCGCAAAGTTGCTAAAGCATACCTTGATTGTAAAAAGGATCTTACGGTTTATTCTCCAATATATAGTTTAGCGCCAAAACATCCATTTCCAGCTCAGCTTAATGAATCTATTAGGTTATATAAATATTTATTATCACAAGGATATAAATCAGAAAATATAATCATAGCTGGAGACTCAGCTGGAGGAGGATTAGCCATAGCTTTAACTTTGTATTTGCGTGACCATTCAATTTCCTTACCAAAAGCAATAATTACTATGTCTCCGTGGACAAATCTCGCTATGAACGGCTTATCACATGAAGTAAATAAGTATAAAGATCTTCTCCTAGGCAATAATACAAAACCCTTAGATGTCAAAGCCTATGTACAAGGTGAAGATGTAACTAATCCCTATATATCTCCAAGATATGGTGATTTCAAAAAATTTGTGGATATGTTAATGTTTGTTGGAGATAATGAAATATTATTATCTGATACTTTAGATGTAGCTGATTTAGCTAAAGATTATAATGATATCGAAGTATATAATTTCAAAGGAATGTTTCATGTTTTTCCTTTGGCATTTAAAAAAATGTCTTCCAGTAGAACTGTTTGGAAGATAATAGAAGAATATTTAAATAAAAAATTAAGAGAGAAATAAAAATGAGTAATAAATTAACAAGTTGGTTTAAATTAGATAATTCTGGAAAAATATTTCCAGAAATATCTAATCAAAGAGAAACAAACACATTTAGAATACAAATAGCATTAACTGAAGAAGTAGACCCAGAAATACTACAAATGGCTTCATTAGGAATTTTGGAGCGTTTTCCTATGTTTAAAGTTCGATTGAAACATGGCTTGTTTTGGAGTTATCTCGATTATAATACAAAACCATTTCAAATTACAAAAATGACACATGAAGTATGTTCAGCTATTAACTTTAGAGAAAACAATTGTTATCTATTTAAAGTGCTTTATCGCAATAATCTAATAGCTATAGAGATGTTTCATGCTTTAGCGGATGGTAGCGGTGTAATTACG
>JAOZSU010000202.1:0-2691 GCA_029939475.1 Mycoplasmatota bacterium
GTTATATATAAGATATTAGATACTTTAATTCGTTTATTAACACCTATCATTCCGCATACTACTTCTGAAAGTTACTTACATATTCCAAATATTAAAGAGAAAGATGTCTATCTTTTAGATATGCCAAAAGTAGAAGAATATGATACTGAATTAGAAAAATTATATGATGATTTTATGGAATTAAGAGAAGATGTATTAAAAGCTTTAGAAGATGCGAGAAATGAAAAAATTATCGGAAAAAGTTTAAAAGCACATTTGGTTCTTTATCCTAAAGGAAAAGTAGCGAATTTACTTGAGAAAATAAATGTATATCTAGCACAGATATTTATCGTTTCTAAACTCGATATAAAAACTGAAGGATTTGGAAAATATAAAGGAAATGATGTATCTATCGATGTATATGTAGCCGAAGGCTTTACATGTAATCGCTGTTGGCAAGTTGTTCCTGAAGTAAATGAAGATGGAATTTGCCCTCGTTGTCAAGAAGTTATTAAAAATTAATAATGAATAGGCAGTTTAATTAGAAATAATTAAGCTGTTTTTTTTACTCTATTAAAGTAAGTAATATTATAAAATTATACATAATTAAGTATAATAATTATTTTTATAGAATAAAAAACAATTGAGATAATATTTGTAAATGATAAATGTCTATTATATTTGCAAAACGCTCTAAAACAATGTATAATTTATATATTGATTTATATGAATTTTTTGATGGAGGACTTTATGGAAAAAAATAAATTAATTGATCATACTTACTTGAAAGCATTTGGGACAAAAAAAGAAATTGACAAACTATTAAATGAAGCAAAAGAATATCATTTTAAATCTGTATGCATAAATCCAACACATGTTAAATATTGTAACGAACAATTACAGGGGACTGATGTTTTAGTTTGTACTGTTATTGGTTTCCCTCTTGGTGCTAACACAGTAGAAACAAAAGTGTTTGAAACATTAAACGCAATTAGTAATGGCGCAGATGAAATTGACATGGTTATTAATATAGGAAAATTTAAAGAAGGCGATTATAAATTCGTTGAAGACGAAATTAATCAAGTATGTCAAGCAGCTATGGGGCATACTGTTAAAGTTATCGTTGAAATCTGTTATCTAACAGATGAAGAAATTAAGAAAGCCTCAGAAATCGTCTCAAGGACTAATGCTCATTTTATTAAAACATCAACCGGATTCGGAACTAGTGGTGCTACAATAGAAGCAGTTAAAATAATGAAAGCTAACGTTGGAGATAAAGAAGTTAAAGCGGCTGGTGGAGTTAGAACTAAAGAAGATTTAGATAACTTTGTTAAAGCAGGAGCTACAAGAATAGGTACTAGCAATGGTGTAAAACTTATGAATAATGAAACAGGAAACGAGTATTGATGAAAGATATTCAAAAACGTATTTTAGATGAAACAGAAAAATTAATTACTAGTTTAGACTTTACTAGAATGTCTGTTTTAGCTATAATTAGTTCAATTTCTGTATTAATTGTTTTTAAATGGATTGATTATCCTGTGACTTGGCAGTTTGCTATATTAGTTTTAATTTTTGCGTATCTATACGCTTTAATTAGAGATGTAATTATTGTTCGCAAAACAAAAAAGACATTGAAGATATACTATGATTTTTCTTTTAGTAAACGTTCAAATATTCAGTTATTTATACCGATTTTCTCAAAGTCAAACCAAGTTTATACTTTAAAAAGAGCATCTCTTTTTATTGCGGATGATACATTATATTTAGAGGCATATAAGAGATCTAGTTTAAGATCTAAATTAGATAATAGTGTAGTTGCTAGATATAACAAAGATTTTTTCATTGATAAATATTCAGTTAATAAATCAGGGAAATACATAGAATTTGAAACGAGAATACTATATAAAAAATACTATTTTTCAATGATTAATGACGAAGAGTTATTAGAAATAATACAAAAATATAAGGAGAATTGATTATGAATACCCCACATATAAATGTAAAAGATGGCTCAATATCTAAAATTGTATTAATGCCAGGAGACCCTTTGCGCGCAAAATATATCGCTGATACTTTTTTAACTGATGTGGTTAAAATCAATGAAGTTAGAAATATGTATGGTTTTACCGGGAATTATAAAGGAAGAAAGATTACTGTTATGGGTTCTGGTATGGGAATGCCTTCAATCGGTATTTATTCCTATGAATTATATAAATTTTTTGGAGTGGAAAAAATTATTAGAATAGGCTCATGTGGAGCTTATTCACCTAAACTTAATTTATATGATACTGTTTTAGTAGAAGAAGCCTATTCAGAAAGCACCTACGCTTTAGTTCAAAGCGGATATAAAGAAAACATTCTTTCTTCAACTAAAGAATTAAATGAAGAAATTAAAAACATAGCTAAGGAATTAGATATTCCACTTCATATTGGACGAATCCATTCTTCAGATGTTTTCTATCGCGAAAACCCTGATTTTTCAGAAATCTATGAAAAATATAAATGCTTAGGAGTTGAAATGGAATCATTTGCATTATTTAACAACGCAAGAGTATTAAATAAATCAGCCGCATGTCTTTTAACAGTTTCAGATTCACTTGTGACTCACCAAGTGACGACAGCTGAAGAACGACAAACAGCTTTTACAAATATGATGAAAATTGCTTTAGAATTAGCAGAATAAAGGGATTTATCCCTTTTTTAATGAGA
>JAOZSU010000017.1:0-10121 GCA_029939475.1 Mycoplasmatota bacterium
CTCTTAAGTTTTTAGCTCTTGATTTATTTATTAACCCGCGTTTTAAAAGGTCTGAATAAGTAATTGATTTATAAGTATAATTAACCTTTTTAATCATGTTTAAACTTGAAATTATATCTTCCTTAGAAGCATGTTCAACTCCAACTTTTTTACCGTTTGAACTTATTGCCTTTTCTTTTTGAATATATGCTATTTTATAACGCCCTCCAGTTTCAAGAATCTTGTTTGTAATCTGCTTCCCTGGATAATCTGGATCCAAAAAGATAATAACTTCTTTTATTAAACTGGTTTTATATATTAAATTTAAGGTTTCTTTTGATATACTACTACCATTTGTGACAATGCATTGAATTGACGGAAATATATCATTTATCCTTTGTTTATCATGATAGCCTTCAACCACTACCACTTGTTTAGATTTATTCATCTTGATGATGGAAATATTTATTTTTTATTCTATCTGGAATAATGATATTAATAGCTTTTTGACATACTTCAAAATATTGATTTCCCGTTCCACCTGATTCTCCATCAATATTCCATCTTGTTTTTGCGTTTGTTTTTATTTCTAGTTTACTAGATTTAAACCTTTTAATTAATGAAGTAGACCAAAAAGGCAATATCATTGAAACAATATAAATTAAAGCATTAAATGGTGGAAAGCTTTTATATAAAACCACATCAACTAATCCATCGTCGAGAGTTGGTTTGTAAATCATATTGATTCCCGCAACACGTTTGGAATTAATAATTAAAACCAAAGAATATCTTCCTCTTTCATCTCCATTATCATGTCTTATTTTCATTCTCATCTTAGGAATTGTAAATATCTCAATTGCTCCTGTAATTAAATAAGCTAAATACCCTATTTTTTTCTTTAATTTTGAATCAGTGACATAACTAATATCAATAAAAGCACCATTTCCTGAAACGTAACAGAAATATCTGTAATTAGATTTAACTACATCCATTTTAGCGGGTGTATTTTCCAATATATTTTTAACAGCTTTTTCTACATTTTTAGTTAAGCCTAAACTCATTCCTATGTCGCAACAAGTACCTGCAGGAATATAACCTATTATAGGCTTATAATCATACCCCATAATTCCATTTACACATTCATTAAAGGTTCCGTCTCCACCTACAATTACCATTAAATTATATTTTTCTTCACAAGCAATTTTAGCGAATTCAGTGGCGTGTCCAGGATATTTTGTAGAACATACAAAAATATCGTCATATTTTTTCTTAAGAGATTCTATGACGAAATTTAACTTGCTTTCAAATTTTTGATTGCCACTTTTAGGGTTATATATCAGTATAACTTTTTCCAAAAAATCACCTAATTTATTATAGCATAGTTATATATAAAATTAAATATAAGTATTTTTTAATACTAATATAAATATTTTAATTATTGAATATTATAATTCAAAAATTTGGTATAATATAAAAGGTGATTAAATTGAAAAAAATAAATACTGTATTATTTGACTTAGACGGTACACTAATCAATTCAAATGAATTAATAATTAAATCTTTTGATGAAACAATGAAGAAATATATGCCACAAAAGCAATTTACAAGAGAAGAACTTATCGAAATGATAGGCCCTCCTCTAAAAGAAACCTTTCGCGTAGCCACAGATAGTCAAAAAATAATACAAGAAATGATTGACTACTATCGAAAAGTTTATGTTGCTTTAGAATTTGAATATATTAATATATATCCAGGTACAATTGAAATGTTAAAAGAATTTAAAAACCGCCAATTTAATTTAGGAATAGTTACTACTAAATTTAAAGAATCCGCAATGCCTTCAATTACTCATTATGGTTTAGATAAATATATTACTTCATATTGTTTCTTGGATGATGTTTTAGAACATAAACCTCATCCAGAACCGTTATTTTTTGCATTAAGGCAATTCGACAATTATCAAAAAGTAATCATGGTAGGAGATAACACATCTGATATATTAGCTGGTAAGAATGCTTCATGCCTTACTTGTGGTCTGGAATGGTCTATAAAAAAAGACTTAATAAAAGCTCTAAACCCTGATTTTTGGATCAGAGATTATTCAGAACTTATTAAATTAATAGATAAATATAATAAGGAGGTTTAATAATAATGGATTGTATATTTTGTAAAATTGTAAATGGAGAAATTCCATCTTATAAAATTTATGAGGATGAGAACATTATCGCAATACTTGATATTTCTCAAGCTACTAAGGGACACACATTAATAATTTCAAAAAAACATTATAAAAATTTATATGAAATCGATGAATTATCAACTGGAGAAATCTTTAAGGCAGTACCTAAAATAGCTAACGCTATTAAGAAAGCATTTAACCCTATTGGCTTAAATCTGATTATCAACACAGACAAACCACTTCAAACAGTTCTTCATTTTCATATGCATTTAATTCCTAGATATGAAAGAGAAGATATTGTTATTGGCTTTAATAACAATCAAGATAATATTACTAAAGATGACTATGAATCAATTAAGAATAAAATCATTGAACAACTAAAATAATTATTTCTATATAAAAAAAATAGCGAAGCCATTTATTAGGCTTCGCTATTATATTTAGAAACTATCATTAATAATTTCTTCAACTTTTGATTCTTCTTCATTTAATTCTTCTGTATCTTTAATTTCATCATTTACATTTTCTTCTTCAGTCTCTAATTCTTCTTCATTTGAATTTACCAAAGCTACTGTAGATACAACGTGTTCTTTTAATAAATTAATTATTTTAACTCCTTGGGTTGCTCGTTTCGTAATCGAAATTTGATCTATTGGAGTTCTAATAATAATTCCTTTATCAGTTATTACAAGTAAATCTTCAGTCCCTATAACGCTGATCAACTTAGCTAATTCTCCATTTTTATCAGTAACATTTATAGTTTTTACTCCTTTGCCACCACGTTTTTGACAACGGTATTCATCAACTATAGTACGCTTTCCATATCCAAGTTTTGTAATCGCAAGAATTTGATTCATATCTTCAGTTACAGATGTAACTCCAATTACTATTTCATCTTCAGATAAACTGATTCCTTTAACACCCATTGCGGTTCTACCCATATTTCTAACATCAGATTCTTTAAATCTAATAGCTTTTCCATTAGAAGCTCCGATTATTATATCTCTAGTTCCATCTGTTAGTTTAACTGAATGTAAATAATCATCATCTCTTAAAGTAATAGCTTTAATACCATTCATACGAATGTTTTGGAAGTCTGATACTTTAGTTCGTTTTACAATACCTTTTGTGGTTGTAAAAAATAAATAGCCTTCTTCAAAATCTTTCAAGGTCATAACAGTCGCAAGAGATTCACCTTCAACTAAATTTAATAAATTAACTATAGGTAACCCTTTTGAGTTTCTGCCATATTTTGGTATTTTATAACCTTTCATTTTATAAACTCTACCTAGTGTTGTGAAAAACAATAAATAATCATGTGTTTTAGTAAAAATAATTGAATCAATAACATCGTCTTCATTTAAATGCATTCCAGTCTTTCCACGCCCACCTCTGTTTTGTGAACGGTATACATCAACATTCATGCGCTTAACATAGCCATTAGTAGTAACAGCTATTATTACATCTTCTATAGGAATCAAATCTTCATCTTCAATATCATAATCTCCAAATAAATCTATCTCTGTTCTTCTGTCATCAGAGTATTTATTTTTCATTTCAAGTGCTTCATCAATTAAAATATTATTTTGTTTTTCTACACTGTTTAAAGTTTCATTTAAGTTATCAATTTGACTATGTAATTCATTTACTTCGTTATTTATTTTATCTCTTTCAAGGCCAGATAACCTTCTTAGTTGCATGGATAATATAGCCTTTGCTTGAACTGTACTTAATCCAAAGGCTTTTATTAGTTGTTCTTCCATATCATTGTAGGAATTACGAATAATCTTAATAACTTCTTCAATATTATCTAAAGCAATAATAAAACCTTCTAATAAGTGTAATCTTTGAACTGCTTTATCTAAATCAAACTGTGTCTTTCTTATTAACACCTCAATTTGATGATTGTAATAATGTTTAATAATATCAATCAACCCTAAAACTTCTGGTTTGTCATTCACAAGAGCTAACATATTTGCGCCAAAAGAAACTTGTAGTTGTGAGTTTTTATAGAGATTATTTAATAAAACTTCTGGATTAACATCTTTTCTTAATTCTAATATAACACGCATTCCTTTTAAGCTTGATTCATCTCTTAAATCTGTTATTCCTTCTATTTTTTTGTTTTTAGCTAATTCCGCAATACGATCTATTAAAGTAGTTTTATTTACTTGATAAGGTATTTCTTTAATAATTATTTGTTTTTTACCATTAGCCATCTCTTTAATTTCAGTTTTAGCTTTTACTCTGATAATTCCTCTACCAGTTCTATAAGCAGAAACTATTCCTGATTGACCTAATACAATACCTCCAGTTGGAAAATCAGGGCCTTTAATATATTCCATCATTTCTTCTAATTCAATATCAGGATTTTTAATATAAGCAATGTATCCATCAATCACTTCACCAAGATTATGAGGTGGTATATTAGTAGCCATACCAACAGCTATACCTGTGGTACCATTAACTAAAAGGTTAGGAATTCTTGTAGGTAATACTTTTGGCTCTTTTTCAGAACCATCATAATTATCAATGAAATCAACAGTATTTTTCTTTAGATCTTTAAGAATTTCTAATGTTATTTTTTCCATTTTAGCTTCAGTATAACGCATAGCAGCTGGAGGATCTCCGTCTATTGACCCAAAATTACCATGCCCATTAACTAATGGATATCTATAACTAAAATCTTGGGCCATACGCACCATTGAGTCATAAATAGCTTGGTCACCATGTGGATGAAATTTACCCATTACGTCCCCAACAATACGAGCTGATTTTTTAAATTGTTTATCTGGAAATACTCCTAATTCTTCCATACCATATAAAATTCTTCTATGAACTGGTTTTAATCCATCGCGAACATCTGGTAAGGCTCTGGCCACAATTACGCTCATTGCATAAGAAAGAAAAGAGTTTTTCATTTCATTAGATATATTTATTTCGATTACTTTATTAGCTATATTTTCATTTTTATCTAAGCTATCATTTAATATATTATCTGACATAATCTTACCTCTACACATCCAAGTTCTTTACATATTCAGCATTTTCCTGAATAAATTCTCTTCTACTTAATACATCATCGCCCATTAACATCGAAAATATCCTATCGGCTTCTAATGCATCATCCATTGTTACTTGTAATAAAGTTCTCTTTTTAGGATCCATTGTTGTTTCCCATAATTGTTCAGGATTCATTTCCCCAAGACCTTTATATCTTTGAATAACTGGTTTTGAATTTATATCAGCTAGAATTGCCTCTAATTCATTTTCTTCATAAGCATACTTAATAGATTTACCAGATTGCACTTTATATAAAGGTGGTTGAGCAATATAAATATATCCATTTTCTATTAAAGCTCTTAAATAACGGAAAAAGAATGTCAATAATAGTGTGCGAATATGTGCCCCATCAACATCGGCATCGGTCATAATAATAATTTTATGATAACGCAAATTTTCTATGTTAAATTCTTCACCTATTCCAGTTCCAAAAGCTTGAATCATAGATAATATTTCTTTGTTTTGTAAAGCTTTATCTAATCTTGCTTTTTCAACATTTAATACCTTCCCTCTTAAAGGTAAAATTGCTTGATATTCTGAATTTCTTCCCTGCTTAGCAGAACCACCAGCAGAATCCCCTTCGACTATATATATCTCTGTTTGTGATGCATCTTTCGAACGACAATCCGCAAGCTTTGATGCAAATCCTAAAGCATCCAAAGGTGATTTTCTTCTCGTAGCTTCACGAGCTTTTTTAGCCGCTACTCTAGCTCTTTGTGCCATCAAAGCTTTTTCAATAATTATTTTAGCGGAATTAGGGTTTTCAAGTAAATATCTCTCTAATCCTTCTTTCATAACTTGAGACACTGCAGCTCTTGCATCGCTATTTCCAAGTTTTGACTTTGTTTGTCCTTCAAATTGTGGGTCTGGATGTTTAATAGATACAATCGCAACTAATCCTTCTCTAGTATCTTCCCCAGCCAATGATTCATTCTTTTTAAAAATATTATTGGCTTTACCATAATTATTTATTACTAATGTTAATGTTCTTTTAAATCCTTCTTCGTGCGTTCCGCCTTCTACATTATTAATGTTATTGGTGAAAGGATAAATACTTTGTGCATAACCGTTGTTATATTGCATTGCAATTTCAACCATTATTCCATTTACTTGACCTTCAAAATATGCAACGTTAGGATGAAGAACATCCTTTCCTTCGTTTAAAAATTTAACATATTCTTTTACTCCACCATGATAACAATAATCTTTTTCGATAATTTTGTCTTCTTGTCTTGCGTCAATAATAGAAAATTTAATTCCTTTATTTAAAAAAGCTAATTGTTGAATTCTTGTTCTTAAAATCTCGAATTCAAAATGTTGAGACTCATTAAATACTTCTGGGTCTGGTAAAAATGTAACAATAGTTCCTGTTTTATCCGTATTTCCAATAGTTTTTAAGCTATCCTTTAAAAATCCGTGATCAAATGTAATTAAATATTTTTTCCCGTCTTTATAAATTTCTACTGTCATATAAGTACTTAAAGCGTTAACTACAGAAGCTCCAACTCCGTGTAATCCTCCTGAAACCTTATATGAATCGTGGTCAAATTTACCACCAGCATGTAATGTTGTATATACTGTTTCTACAGAGGGCCTTCCTGATTTTGGATGAATATCTACTGGTATTCCTCTACCGTTATCTGTAACCCGAATTACTTCTCCAGGTAAAATTTCAACTTTA
This sequence comes from Mycoplasmatota bacterium, assembly GCA_029939475.1. Classification (GTDB taxonomy): domain Bacteria; phylum Bacillota_I; class Bacilli_A; order Izemoplasmatales; family Hujiaoplasmataceae; genus 4572-104. The sequence goes on from JAOZSU010000017.1 coordinate 6,903, forward strand.
ATATCATCGCAAAAACCAGCTAATGCTTCATCGACTGCATTATCGACAATTTCCCAAACTAAATGATGTAATCCCCTAGAACTAGTTGTCCCAATATACATTCCTGGTCTCTTTTTAACAGCTTCAAGTCCTTCTAAAATCTGTATGTTGCTTGAATCATATTTGCTATATTCGCGCATTTTGTTCCTCCCTTATGGCGTTGTTATAAACCCTAAATATCTTAGCGTCTTGTAAAATAGTTTTTTCTATATTTTTTAAACTTGTTGTAGTTATAATTGTTTGAGCATTAAGCTTCATTAGATATTTAATTATTTTATTTTGTTTTATAGAATCTAATTCGCTAAATACATCATCTAATAGAAATACAGGCCTTTCCTCGTTATTATTATAAATAATATTCGCAATCGCAAATATTAGCCCTAATATCATGATTCTTTGTTCTCCTTGAGATGCATGATTCTTAGCTTGAAAATTATCAAAGAGAAATTCATAGTCATCTCGATGCGGCCCTACATTAGTTGTTCCTAATAACAAATCTGTTTTATATTTAGATTTCATTACTTTTTCTATATTTTCTTCAACTGAAGGATTATATGTAAAAACAAAATCATGTTTTTTATCCGTTATAAATTGATACATAGATTGTAATTGTTTATTGATTTGTTTTACAAACTCCTTACGAAAAATAATAATTTTGTTAGCTGAAGTAGATAATTGCTCCGTGATAACATCCAATAAAATCATATCCGGTTTATCTGATTCAGTTAATTGTTTTAATAATTCATTTCTTTGTTTCAATAATAATTTGTAATTAGATAACTCATTTAAATAATATCGATCTATTTGTCCGTAAATTATATCAATAAAGTATCTTCTATCTTTAGGAGAACCTTTAATAATCATAATATCTTCTGGCAAAAAAGATAGAACTTTTAAATTTCCAATATAATCACTTAATTTTTTAATTTCTTTATCGTTAATTAAAGCTTTTTTCCCTTTTTCAGAAATGATAACCTTTAAATCAAATGAATATTGATTATTAATTATGTGGCTTGAAATTCTCGCAAACTGATTATCAACTCGTATTAGATTAGTTTCATTTGTTTTGTATGATTTAGCCAAAGCTAAAAAATATATAGCCTCTAATAAATTGGTTTTTCCACTTCCGTTATTCCCGATAAAAAAGTTTAATCCTTCATTTAAATCAATATTAAGTTTTTGATAATTACGGAAATTATAAAGAGATATATTATCTAGCCTCATGATTTATTATCATATATTCCTGTGAATCTATTTTTACAAGATCATTAGGATATATTTTTCTGCCTCTTCTAATTTCTTTTTCATCATTTACATAGATATCATTCATTAACAAATACATTTTAGCTTCTCCACCAGATTGTATAATACTTATTAATTTTAACAATTGTCCTAATGTAATGTATTCTGTTTTAATAGGTATTTTTTTCATATAGCTCACCCTTTATATATATATACTATATATTATATAATAGATAGTAATAAATTACAATTGAATAACACTAATAAATTCGTATCTAACATAGTTTTTTCTTGTTTAAAGTAAACTACTCCCATATAAAATAAAAACACCTCTAAATTAAACCTAGAGATGTTTTATAACAATTCTATTTATTTTTTAACGAGACAACACTTTGTAAAAATTCTACCATTGTATATATCCAATGTTTTTCTAATTTTAAAGTATCTAAAATAATATGAATTCTGTCTTTTTTATATGCAAATCGAATTAAACTAGATATTTCTAATCCAAATTTAAATAAATCATCACCAGCTATATTTTTAGATCCTTCAATTGACAAAATTAATGTTATATTATTTTTATTTTCAATGATTTTTTCAACCAATAACTCTTTCGTTAAATATTCAAATAATTTTTCGTATATATATATTTCTAATTGAATATCATATTCACCAAATCTATCTTTTAATTCATCTAATAATTCATATGTTTCTTCAACTGTTTTTATTTCTTTTATCCTCTTATGCATATCAATTTTAACATAATCATCTTCAATATATTTTTTATCAATGAATTTAGATACATGAGCTTTAACTCCGTGATATTTTTTCTTTATTCTTTCTTTATTTTTAGCCTTATTTATTTCTTCTTCAAGTATTTTCATATACATATCTATTCCAACGGAATCAATAAATCCTGATTGTTTTTTCCCAAGTATATCACCAGCTCCTCTAATAGATAAATCCCTAATTGCAATTTTAAAACCAGATCCTAATTCCGTAAATTCTTTAATAACTTTTAATCTCTTTTCTGCTTCTTCAGTTAAAATTTTATTTTTTTTATACATTAAATATGCATAAGCAATTTTATCACTTCTCCCAACTCTTCCTCGAATCTGATATAATTGAGACAACCCTAACATATCCGCATCATGCACAATTAATGTATTAGCATTAGGAATATCAATTCCTGTTTCAATTATTGTGGTAGAGATTAATACATCTAATTCTTGATTTACAAAACTATCTATTACCTGTTCTAATTCTGTTTTATGCATTTTACCATGTGCTATATCAATTCTTGCTTCAGGAACTAAATCATGGATTTTATCAGCAATAAATTCTATATTATCCACTCTGTTATATAAATAATATATTTGTCCATTTCTAGCCAATTCCCGTTCTATTGCATCTTTAATAATTATATCATTTCTCTCTAACACATATGTTTGAATAGGATATCTATTATCGGGAGCAGTCTCTAAAAGGGACATGTTTTTTACGCCCATAATTGCCATGTTCAATGTCCGTGGAATCGGTGTAGCTGACAGAGATAAAACATCTATATTAACTTTCATTTCTTTAATTCTTTCTTTATGCATTACTCCAAATCGTTGTTCCTCATCTATAACCAATAATCCTAAATTTTTAAATTCTATATCTTTGCTTAAAATTATATGAGTTCCAATTAAAATATCTATTTGACCTTCTTTTATTTTTTTAATAATAATATTTTGTTGCTTTTTAGAAACAAAGCGATTTAGTAAAGCGATATTCACTCCAAACTCATTCATTCTTTCTTTAAAAGTCATAAAATGTTGTTTGGATAAAACTGTTGTAGGCGCCAAATACGCAACTTGTTTATTATTTAAAACAGCTCTAAAAGCGGCTCTTATTGCTATTTCGGTTTTTCCAAAACCTACATCTCCACATATAAGA
>JAOZSU010000018.1:0-1871 GCA_029939475.1 Mycoplasmatota bacterium
GAGATAATAATCCTTTGCCTGATGATAATTCTATAATGCAAGATAGAATTATTGGTGTTTGGACAGGGAAAGTTAATAAGAATCTTGGTGGAATTATAGATGGTATAGTTGGTTTCTTAAAATCAGGAACTGGATTCTTTATATTTATTGTAGTGCCATGTTTTGCTTTCTTAGTATATGAAGTTGTTCGCTTCGTTAATGTTATGACTGAATATAAAACCCAACAAGCATTAGCTGATCGAGTTAAAATTTCAGAAGAAGCATTAGCTGCAGCTAGAGCTCAATTAGAAGCAGAAGCAAAATTAGAAAAAGAGAAAAAGGAATCTAAAGAAGAAAAAGAGTAATTTTTTGCAACTACTAGGGAAGGACAATGTTTTATGAATGAGTTTTCAAGATTTTACGTTGAACTTTATAAATATATATGGCAAGACATCGTCTTTTTCTTTAAAGATGTATTTTGGGATAGAATTATTGTCCAATTTTTTAGGAATATAAAAGATTACTTTGATTTATTGATAATAGAGTCTAACGATTTTACGATAGTCTCGTGGATTATGGTAGTCGTAACATTTCTTTTAAATTTATCACTAATCGTTTTTCTAATAGTTAGAATTTATCTATGGTTTAGAAAATTCGCATCATTTAGAGCTATAGAAATTGAAAAGAATGAATTAATTGAAGAAATAGCTAGCTTAAATGATAGGGTAATGGAATTAGCTGATGAAAAAAATCAAATATTAGCTTTAAAAGTTTCACAACTTGGAATTAACGCTAAAACAGGCGAACAATCACCTGCAACTTATGCCAGCAGAGGCGTAGGGGCTATGCAACCAGCTTTTGAAATGGGTGGAGTCGGAAAAGCTTCTAAAGGCGGGAAACCTACATTTATACCAACTCTTGGTGGTTCTGGCGGCGGTGGCGGAGCATCTGCTTCAGATGTTTCAGATGATCCAGGAAGATCAAGGTTTTCTAAATTAATTACCATAGATAAAGAATATGCCGGTAAAGATACACATATTTATATGGATGAAAATGATCATTTATCTTTAAAAGAATTGGTGACTAGATTTGTTAATTTTGCATCATCTAAATTAAAATTATATTATACTCCAAAAGCAATCGCTAGTTTTTTTGCAGGTATGGCGGCTTCTAAAGTAATTATCTTAGAAGGTATATCTGGTACAGGAAAAACTAGTTTACCATATGCTATGGCTAAATTTTTTGAGAATAATGCTTCATTAATTTCAGTACAACCTTCATGGAGAGATCGTGCTGAAATTATTGGTTATCTAAATGAATTTACAAAAAGATTCAACGAAACTAATTTTTTAGCTGCTTTATATGAAGCTATTTATAGAAAAGATATCAATTTTATAGTTTTAGATGAAATGAACTTAGCTAGAATTGAATATTATTTTGCGGAATTTTTATCAGTTATGGAAATGCCTGATCCTACAGAATGGAAAATAGAATTAGTTTCTAATCCACTCCCAAGTGATCCATTAAAAGTAATTAATGGAAAAATAACTGTACCATTAAATGTTTGGTTTGTAGGGACATCTAATAAAGATGATTCAACATACACAATCACAGATAAGGTTTATGACAGGGCTATTACTCTTGAATTTAATAATAAAGCTGAACCATTCTTAGCACCTGATACCGAACCTGTTCATATGAGCAACAGTTATTTTCAAGAACTATTTGATGAAGCAAAATATAAATATCCTGTTAGTGAAGAATTATTAGAAAAATTCTTAGTCTTAGATAAATTTATTCAATCTAAATTTAAAGTTGCATTTGGAAACAGAATTATGGGACAACTTCATAAGTTTGTACCTGTTTATGTTTCTGAGAATATGGTTGGTCAT
>JAOZSU010000018.1:1881-2244 GCA_029939475.1 Mycoplasmatota bacterium
GGAACTGAAGTAGAAGGGCTTGATTTTATGTTCGCTAATAAGATTTTAAGAAAATTTGAAAATCTTAATTTAGCATTTTTACAAGAAGAGTTAAATCAATTAACAGCGCAAATTAAAAAAATATTTGGTAAAAACGAATTCGAATTATCATTAGAATATATAAAAGAACTTAAAAGACAATAGTGGGTGAAGTGAATGGAAAAGGGCGCAGCTAAAAAGTATTTTAAGAAAATTAATATTACTTTTGAAGGGGTAAATAAGCAAGATGAATTCGCCAAAACATTTCTTAACTTAATTAAAGGGGCGGATACCGAATTTTATCATAAAGAAAGACGAGAACGTAGAGTTTTTGACGATTCTTTT
>JAOZSU010000018.1:2254-10106 GCA_029939475.1 Mycoplasmatota bacterium
TGAAAACTTGAAAAAGTTTTCTGAAGTCGTGCCTGTTGAGAGAGCAAAAAAAACAGACGCAGATACAATTCGCCATTTAGCAGTTAATACACAGTTGATTAGATCAGCTGATAATAAGGGAAACGTTATTCCTTCTAAAGTTTTAACTAGTTATTCAGAATCAGATTTAGGCACATATGAAAATCGTTTCTTAATGACTTTAATTAATAAAATATATATGTTTATTCAGTTTCGTTATGATTTGATTGTTGAAAAAGCGAAGACTGAATATATTAATTATTTAAAAGTGCACTCTCATTTAGATTGGGAAGACACCATGATTGAATATGATATTACTTTTAAAGTTCATCAAAAATCTGAGAATGATGAAATAGGTAAAAGAAATATCAATTTATTAAAAAGGATGTCTTATATTAGAGATTTGATTACTAAATATAAAATGTCTAGATTTATGAAGGCAATGGAAGGATATCAACCTGTTAAGCCTCCAATAATGAAAACAAATAAGATTTTGAAAAATTATGATTTTAAAGCTTGTTATAATATGTGGGTTGTTCTTGATGAAATTGATCGTATAGGTTATGATGTTGACATTTTTGAACGAGATGTTGAATTTGAAGACAAATACATCAATGAAATTGATAATGTAATGATGTTTTTATACGCAACCGTTGCGAATAATCAAATTGATGATTTTGAAATGTCACATGAATTACCAATTAATTACAGCAAGAAAAAAACACCTAAGGTGCTTTTGTCTTATGAAAATGATGATTATATAAAACCTGGAGAATATATCTTCCAGGATAACACTCTAAATCAGTATTATTTAGAGCAAATCAGAAAAAGCAATGAAACAAGATTTAAAGCGTTATTAGATGCTGGTATAAATAAAGAAGAAGCAATTAAGATTATTTATCAGCGCTTATCATCCATAGCTGATTCAGCCTTTGTTGATTTTATAAATGAGAATTTCAAAGCTGATGAATTAAATGATGTAAGAGAAAAAATCAAATTACAAAATCAGGTTTTAGAAGCATATAATAATGTTGAAGAAATTCAAAAAGATAATATGATTAATATGCAAACTCAAAAAGCTTTAGCACAATTAACTTTAAATAACTATCAAGACGATTTGAAAAATCTTCTCGAAGAAGAAAAACTTCAAAAAGAATTAGATGCAGCTGAAGAAATGAAGCGTATGATGGATGCTAAAAAAAGAGAAATTGATGAACAAATAGAGAAAAAACTAAAGATTAAAAAAGCAAAAGAAATTCTTGATAAAGCTGAAAAAGAAAGAAGAGAAAAGAAGATTCAAAAATTAATTGAATTTAATTAAATCTATAAATAATTAATAAACAAAGAGGTGATATTATGATAAAAAAACGCTTAACCGTATCTCTTATAGTTTTGATAGGGTCAGCATTTTTGTTTGTATTCGCCTCTTTTGCTTGGTTTGCTATTTCTGATATCACTGATGTAGGATCTAATATAATTAATGTTGTTGATATTGATGTTAGTGCTGAGTTATATGTTTCTGATGATGGAACAAATTATACATCAGCTTCAAGCATTGATTTTCAAAATGTTGTTCCTGGAGATATTAAATATTATAAAATAGTTATTACAAATAATAATGATTTTAATATTAATACTCAAGTATCTTTGCATGGATTTACTGATTCAGTTGCAGATTCTGAAGGTGATGATACTAATTATTTAGCTGGAAAAACTCTTTTGGATGTTCTTGTTTTAAATGCATCAAATAATGTTGATTCAAATACAATAACCAATCAAACATTAACTTCTTTATTACAGGCTTCATCTTTTGTTGTTACACATGAAAGTGTAGCTATTGCAGCTTCAGGTACGGCTGAATGTTATTTTAGTTTCACTGTTTCTACATCTGCTGGTAATGACTATCAAAATTTAAAACTGGATATTAGTAATCTCTTTATTCAGTCAGTCGAGCAGGGGTGATAATTTATGAAGCATAAAAATTTAATTTTTTGGGGATTATCATTAATTGTATTTTTATTCGCGATTTTGACAATAGGAATTACATATGGATGGTTTGCAGATGTTATTGATTTAGGCTCAGGTACTGTATCTGTAGGAGATATTAGATATACAAAATCTGGAGGTTTTATTTCATCAAATCAAATTATACAGCCAGGAATGGAACTAATAGATACACCAATAACTTTGGCTAATGAATCTAGTATAACTTCTCAGATGAGAGTTAAAATTGAATATACCAAAGTAACAAGACCAGTAGATACATTGGTCATTGAAACTGTAGATTATGCTAATTCTGCGAGTGATCACCTAAGCGTTACATTTGGTTCAACATTTGTTTATGATAATGGGTATTGGTATTATAATGGCTTGACGAGTTCGATACCTGCTGATTCTGGAACCATTGATGTAATAAGTTCATTATATTATGATGGCAATTTAGTTGGCAATGATTATTCAGGAATAACTTGTAATATCAGCATTGTAATAGAAGTAAAACAAAACGATAATGTAACATGGTCTGAATTGACTTCATATGATTTTTCAACTGGGTACCCAGCTTAATGGAGTTTAGATAACTCCATTTTCTTTAGGAGTATATACATGAAGAAAGTATTTAAAAAGAGTTTAGGAATTATACCTTATTTAATATTATTAATATCATTTATATTAATAATTTCGTTAACTATATCACTTAAAAAAGGTGAAACACCTACCATTCTTGGCAAGGCGATTTTTCTTGTGGTCTCTCCTTCAATGGAAGATACTATTCATGTCAATGATGTTATTTTCGTAGATACTACCGTTAATAATTATTCTGTAGGTGATATAGTTACTTTTAAAGCTTATTTTGATAGTAATAATGATGGGTCATATGAATGGAATGATATCACACATAGAATAATTGATGTTAATATAATTGATGGGGTAGAATATTATACAACTAAAGGGGATAATAACGGTTTTTCAGAAAGTTGGGAAATTGATTTTACTTCAGATTTAATAATCGGTAAATATGTTGGTAAATCAGCATTAATTGGGAGCGTATATAAATTTATATTTTCTGAAGGAATAAATTTAATATTTATTATTATAATAATTTCGTTTGTAGCAATTGGGGCTATGGAAATATTTGAAATTGTTAAACAATTAAGTATGCAAAAACAAAAAGTTATTCTTGAAGAAAAAGAAAGACTAATCCAAGAAGAGCTTGCAAGGCTTAGAGCGTTAAAGGAAGAGAAGGACAAATAAGATGAATGTAATTGTTTTGGCTAGTGGATCGAAGGGAAATTCAACTTATATAGAAATAGGAAATGAAAAAATATTAATTGATTGTGGTATTACTTATAAACAATTAAATTTAAGACTTGCAAAACATAATAAAACATTAGATGGTATTACTAAGGTATTTGTAACTCATGAACATAGTGACCATGTAAGTCAATTAGCGATGTTAGCAAAAAAACATGATTTTGAAATATATCTAAGCGAAGGAACGCTTAAACATCTTTCTACAAAAATAAAATACTATATAGATAGTACTAGATTTCATGTTATTGAACCTGAAAATATATTAGAATTTAATGAATTTAAAGTGTTGCCTTTTATGATATATCACGATGCATTTGAACCTTTTGGATATAGATTTTTTGAGAAAGATAAGTCACTCGTTTATATTACAGATACTGGTTATTTTCCATCGAGAAAATATCATTTGATTTCAAATGCAGAAGCATATATTATTGAAAGTAATCATAAAGTTGAAACATTATTAGAGAGCAATAGACCTTGGCTTCTAAAACGAAGGATTTTAGATGATGAAGGGCATCTATCTAATGAGGATTCAGCTAATTTATTGTTAAATCTATCTGGAGATAAGACAAAAACAATTATATTAGCTCATTTATCTCAAGAATGCAATACAGAAAATGATGCCTTAGAAGCATATAATAGAGTATTTGTTGATCAAGGAATAGACATTTATGAATATCAAATAATTGTCGCAAAACAAAATGAACCAACTAAATTAATAACAATTAAATAGCTAAAAAATAGAAAGCGTTTTAATCACAATTTAATAATTGTTTTTAAACGCTTTTTAAGTTATAATATATGTTGGACTATAGAGCTTATATAATATATATAATAGGAGGTTGTTTATGACAACAAAAAAAGTTTATCAATCCATGGATGGAAATCAAGCTGCAGCGTATACCGCTTATGCGTTTACAGAAGTAGCCGGAATCTATCCTATTACACCATCCTCTCCTATGCCTGAACACATTGACACCTGGGCTGCCCAAGGTAAGAAAAACTTATTTGGAATGCCTGTTAGAGTTGTGGAAATGCAATCAGAAGCAGGAGCAGCTGGGACAGTTCACGGATCTTTAGTTGCTGGAGCCTTGACAACAACATTTACCGCATCACAAGGATTATTATTAAAAGTACCTAATATGTATAAAATCGCAGGAGAATTACTACCAGGTGTTATGCATGTTGCAGCGCGTTCTATAGCTGCACATTCATTATCTATTTTTGGAGATCATCAAGATATTTATGCTACAAGACAAACTGGTTTTTGTATGTTAGCTTCTGGATCTATCCAAGAAGTAATGGATTTAGGTGGAGTAGCACATTTAGCTGCTATTAAATCTAGTTTACCATTCATGCATTTCTTTGATGGATTTAGAACAAGCCATGAAGTTAACAAAATTGAAGTAATGGATTATGCTGTATATGATCGTTTGCTAGATAGAGAAGCAGTTAAAAAGTTTAGACAAAGAGCTTTAAACTCTGCTAAACCAAAAACTATGGGAACTGCTCAAAATGACGATGTATACTTCCAAGCAAAAGAAGTTCAAGAGAAATACTACAGACCAGTAGCTGATATCGTTAATGGGTATATGCAGGAAATATCAAAAGTTACTGGTAGAAGTTATGCTCCATTTAGTTATTATGGAGATCCAGAAGCTGAACGAGTAATTATAGCTATGGGTTCAGTTACTGATACAATTAGAGAAGTTGTAGATAACTTAAATGTTATGGACAATAAAGTTGGATTATTAGCAGTTCATCTATATCGTCCATTCTCTGAAAAATACTTCTTTAAAGCTTTACCTAAAACAGTTAAGGCTATTGCTGTTTTAGATAGAACAAAAGAACCAGGAGCTACTGGTGAACCACTTTATTTAGATGTTAAATCAGTATTTTACGGAAAAGAAAATCAACCAGTTATCGTTGGTGGTAGATACGGATTGTCAAGTAAAGACACTACACCAAATCAAATATTAGCTGTATATAAGAATTTAGATGGCGAATTTAAAGATCATTTTACAATTGGTATTGTTGATGATGTTATGCATTCAAGTTTAGATGCATCAGAAAAGATAGATACATTAGATCCTGAAACTACAGAATTATTATTCTTTGGACTTGGATCAGATGGAACTGTTGGAGCTGTTAAAAATATATCTAAAATTATTGGAGATTATACAGACCTTTATGGACAAGCTTACGCTTCATATGATTCTAAAAAATCTGGTGGAGTAACAAGAATGCATTTACGTTTTGGTAAAAATCCAATTCGTTCAACTTACCTTGTAAATCAACCTCATTTTGTTTCATGTTCACAAGAAAGTTATTTGACTAAATTTGATATGATTAAAGGTATTAGAAAAGGTGGAACTTTCTTATTATCAACAAATGTAAGTGAAGATGAAGTTGAAGATTTATTACCAAACAACTTTAAACATATTTTGGCAAAACAAGAAGCTAAATTATATATAATTCATGCATATGAAATAGCTAAAGAAATAGGCGAAGTTAAACTAGTTTCTACAATTATGCAATCCGCATTCTTTAAATTAAATCCACAGATTATGGATTTTGAATCAGCTAAAAAAGCTATGAAAGCTTTTGCGAAGAAATCATTCTTACGCAAAGGTGAAGATATTGTTAAGAAAAACTATGAAGCAGTTGATCGCGGTGGGGACGCTTTAATTGAAGTTAAAGTTAAACCAGAATGGGTTAACTTAGAATCACATAAAGAACGTGATGATTCTAGACCTGATTTCGTTAAAAATATCGCTGATATTGTTAATGCTATTGATGGTTATGATTTACCAGTTTCTGCATTTGAAGGCATTGAAGATGGACAAATTCCTAATGGAACTGCCCGTTATGAAAAACGTGGTGTAGCTGAAGAAGTAGCTACTTGGGTTCCTGAAAATTGTATTCAATGTAATCTATGTGCTGTTTCTTGTCCTCACGCTGCAATTCGTCCAATATTAGCTACAGAAGAAGAAGTTAAAAATGCACCTGTTGAAGCTAAATGGATTGACGCAAGAGGAAAAGGATTAGAAGGATTAAAATATCGTATAGAAGTTTCAATTCTTGATTGTACTGGATGTAATGTTTGTGTTAATGTTTGTCCTTCAAAACAAAAATCATTAAAAATGACTCCAATTAGCGAGAATGTAGAAAGAAAAGAACATGTTTTAGCTGATTATTTATACAATGAAGTTCCTTATAAAGATAATTTAGTTGAAAAGAATAGTTATAAAAATGTTCAATTTGCTCAACCTTACTTTGAATTCTCTGGAGCTTGTGCTGGTTGTGGTGAAACTCCTTATATTAAATTTGCAACTCAATTATTTGGTAAGAGAATGGTGATTGCTAATGCAACGGGATGTTCATCAATCTATGGAGCATCTTTCCCAGCATCACCATATACAAAAGATTCAGACGGTAGAGGACCAGCTTGGGCTAACTCTTTATTTGAAGATAATGCTGAATATGGATTTGGTATGAGAATTGCACAAAAAACAATTAGAGATCGTATGCAAAACATTATTGTTAATCAAAATGAAAAATTCAAAGGGAAATTAAAAGACTTATTAAATGAATGGGTAGAAAATCGTTATGATGGAGATAAAACTCTAGAATTAGCTGATAAGATTATTCCATTATTAGAAAAAGAAAATTTTGAAGCTGCCAAAGATTTATTAGAAGTTAAAGATTATTTCGTTAAACAATCTAACTGGATTATTGGTGGAGATGGATGGGCTTATGACATTGGTTATGGAGGGCTTGACCATGTTATAGCTAATGAGGAAGATGTAAATATATTAGTATTAGATACAGAAGTTTATTCTAATACAGGTGGACAATCTTCTAAAGCTTCAAGAGCTGCATCAATCGCAAAATTTACTGCAGCTGGAAAACCTAATAAAAAGAAAGATTTAGCAGCATTAGCTATGTCTTATGAACATGTATATGTAGCTATGGTGTCACATGGAGCTAATCCTACTCAGTTGTTAAAAGCAATGAAAGAAGCAGAAAACTATCCAGGACCATCTATTATTCTTGCTTATTCACCATGTATTGCACACGGAATTAATGGCGGATTAGGTAATTCAAATCAAGAAGCAAAATTAGCTACTGAATGTGGATATTGGCCAATATTTAGATATGATCCTCGTTTAATTAAAGAAGGTAAAAATCCATTACAAATAGATTCAAGAGAACCTAAATGGGAAAAATACCATGAATTCTTATTAAATGAAAATCGTTATCAACAATTGGCAAAAACAAATCCTGAAGAAGCAGAAAGATTATTACATAAAAATATGACAGATGCTAAAAAACGTTGGGCAATGTATAAACGTTTAGCTTCAATGGATTATTCTGAAGTAATTGAATAGATTTTATAAATTAATTTATATTAAATAGTTTAATCATAAAAAAAAAGTACCATTTTCTTTTGAAAAGGTACTTTTTTAATATAAAAATATAAAGTTTAAGATATGAATAAAATACTGCTGTATTTGCTGCT
>JAOZSU010000203.1:0-2674 GCA_029939475.1 Mycoplasmatota bacterium
TATATGTACACATAAAATAATGTAATGACTATAAAAGCCAAAAACTAATTTGGTTAAAACCACCGAGTAAAAATCCGGCTAGAAGGAAAATTGCACCTATTAAAATTAAGTAAAACGCTATCTTATTATTTATTTTCATTTTGAATCCTCTTAAGAAAAATTTTATATATTTTTAATCTGTTTGATATTTTTTTGACATAAAAAATGTATTTGTTTATGACTATAAAAATATAATTATAAAGCAATAAAAACATACCGGTACTAAATATAGAAAAACCTAGATTAACTAATAATGTGGATATTCCAGCATTGAAATTTTTTATGGAATTAATAAGAAAATATACCGCTGATATAATCGTAAACATATTAAAAAGAAAACTTATTATAACTAAAATCACGCCTATTAAATGTACAATAAATAATACTACAACTGTACTAAACATTACTGTTCCAGTAATAACAAGATCAATTTTATTTGGGCTATTAATTAAATTAACAATATTATTTGTTGTATAATCCGAATTAAATTCACTATAAATAACTGCGTTTTTAAACTGTTTATCATTCAATGTAATATCTAACAATACATCAATTGATATATTATAAATAATCGACAACTCGTGAAGTTTTGATATATCAGGTGCAGTTTCACCAGATTCCCATTTTTGTATTGCTTGTCGGCTAATATAAAAACGATCAGCTATATCTTGTTGTGTAAAACCCCTTATTTTTCGAATATATTGTAACCTTTTAGATAGTTCCATAATTCCACCTAACATAGAAAATCAATCTTAAAACATAACATATGTATAATATGTTGCAAATGTAACATTAATATGATAACATAATGATATTGAAATATCAATTATGAATAGAACACCTATTAACTAAAATTTTGTGATAATTGTAAATTCTATATAACAAATGTATAGATAATAATATGTATTTGTTTTTTCTAATCAAACAAGATAATGAAAAGGAGTTGCTAAATCAGACCATAATATATTTGATTTTGTGTAAAAAGATAATGGCAAACAGACAAACTATAAGAACAGAAAGAAATATATTCAATGCATTGTTTAGAATTATGCAATTAAAGAATTTCAATACAATTAAAGTTGTTGAGATTGTTGAAGAAGCAGATGTTGCAAGACTTACATTCTATCGACATTTTTCTTCTAAAGAAGATATTATATTGAAGAAAATAAAAGAAATTATTAAATGTATAAATGATGAGTTAAACACTAGAAATAATATTAACTTAAAAGAATCGTTACATATAGTCATTAACGTATTTGAAAAATACATTAGTTTTTTTACTTTATTGATAAAAAATAATTTAGAAGGATTGGTTGTACAATCCTTTAAAAAAGATATTTATTCAATAATAAAGAAAGTATTCTTGATTAATAATACGAATAAATATTTGGAGAAATTTTACGAAGGAGCATTTGTTTACGTTATTATTGAATGGTTAAGTAACGACGATGAATCGGGTGAAGTTTTTTTTGAAAAAGCATATAGGTTATTTTCTTCAATTGATGTAAACTATAATTAGAACTTGTGTGATATATTTGAAAATAATGTTTTATAATAATAGAAAGGATATAAAATGAGTAAATTAGGATTGTGTTTATCAGGTGGAGGAGCTAGAGGGGCGTACCAAATTGGAGCCATAAAGGCTTTAGAAGAATTTGGAATTCTTCAAAAAGTACAAGTTTTTTCTGGAGTTTCAATAGGAGCTGTAAATGCAATTTTTATCGCTTCTACGCCAGTTGATGTTGCAAAAGATATTTGGATGAATATTCCTGAAAATCCTTTGGGAGAAAAAACATCAATGATTGAAAAGATTAAAAAAAATGGTTTTAGAGTTATCGATAGTGGATTATTCTCATTGGAAAAACTTGATGAAATATTATCTGAGAATATAGATTTTAAAAAAATACAAAAAGCAAATGTTTTTATTGCAATATCAGATACGGGAGAATCAGACAAAAGCATTTTGGGGTTATTCAAATCTACATTTGATCATTATATAAAGAAAGATTCTAAGGCTGTTTATGTACCGATAAATGAATTAGATAGGAAATTACAAATAGAAACAATAAAAGCATCATGTTCAATTCCAATTGTTTTCCCACCTGTAGTTAATAATAATAAAAAATATGTAGATGGTGGATATTTCGATAACACACCTATCCAACCACTTGTTGATTTTGGCTGTGACGAAGTAATATGTATTAAAATAGCGTTTGCTAATCATTTCAGAGATTTGAAAAAAAAGTATCCTAATATAAAAATTCATGAAATTAAAAGCAATAAAAGACTTGGTGGTGTATTAAATTTCACTTCAAAACATTCTAGAGAGCTTTATCAATTGGGATATGATGATGCAATTAACTATATAAAAACACACGAAATAATAACGAAGTAATTTAAAACATTTACATTAATTTGATAATATTAAAAATTGAATTTATAAAGAGATAAAAAAGAAAATTAGGTAAGAATAAGTAAAAACCGGACTCGATAGATGAAATGATAAGATGTTAGTAGACTGATATAATACCTTTAAAGTAGACACTATAAAAAAAGAAAGTAATCTTTTAAGAAAAAGGGTTATGAGTAAAAGATTATAGTAAGATACTTTGGAGGTATTTTTATATGGGAAGAA
>JAOZSU010000204.1:0-2660 GCA_029939475.1 Mycoplasmatota bacterium
AAGGATTTATAATCAGTATTCACAGCTTTACAAGTTAATGCTGGTCTTGATGAAGTTGTCATAGTATGCATATGATCTGCTATATTTCGTAAATGATTTACTGCTAACTCGACTAATTCACCATCATCGCCACCAAAAGATATTTGATGTGATTCACCAACTGAATTAAAATAAGCACCATGATACGCTGCATACATATCACGAAGTTTACTCATGTATCCATTAGATTCTAAAGCCCGATTCCAATAATCGGTTTTAGCTAATATAGCAGACATGGCCTCTTTAGAATCCCTTGCTGCAAAATATCCTTTATTTTTACTCATAATAATCCTTTATTAGGTTTAACTATATGTACTTGATAACTTATAATATTAAGCATCTATCGCATCCGTCCATATTAATTTAATTTTATCATACATCATAGTATGTGGGGTATTACTTTCTAAATTTACATTACTTAAAAAGAAATCATCACCGCACCACATGAATCTAATTTCATATATAGGTGGCACTCCATTATCCCTAGCTGCCTTATCTTTAAATAACATCAATTTACAATGGGACACTAATTTGTATTCGTTAAAGAATACTTCACCTATTTTCCAATATTCACCGCTAATATCATTTTCTGCATATGTTTGTATTAAAGCCATATAATTAACCTCTTTAAATTGTTGTGTTAACGTGTAAAACCGCAGATATTACATTTCCAGTTAAATTAGTTTGTTCTAACTCTAATTCAAGATAATCATTAGCATCTAAATCTACACAGATGAAGCCTATTGATAAACTTCCATCTTCTCCACCATAATTACCAGTTCTAGTTTCACTTGAATCTATCGTTGATGAACCGTTTATTCTTATTCGGCTATTTAAGTTCCAAGTAGAACCCCCAGTTGAGTCAACTGCTAAATGATAAGATAAACAATATCTACCAGCTGTTTTACATTCTATTCTACTTGGATTACTTCCACTTATATCATCATCCATAATAGCATCGTTATCACTAAGATCGGTATGATTCCATGGTATAGCTGTGTATGAAGAGAAGTTACTAGAATTCCAGTCTGTATTTCGATGCGTTTCAATGGCAACCGTTATACCATCAACATTAGACCATCCTCCACCATTCATAGCTCCCATATGATAAGCCATTCTATTACTATGTAAGATAACTTTATTGTGTCCTTGAGAGAATATTTCACCGCCTGATAATTGGATTATTACATCGTTACTACCTGATGCGTTTTTCACCCAAAGTTCATATAAATATCCATCAGCTGGGTATGCTGTGCTTAATGGTAATGTTATTGTTATATCACCTGATGTTGTATCAACAAATATAACTTGATCAGTTACTAATACTGTTGTGTTTGTGTTCACTGATCTAGCTTTCATTTGTCCTCTAGACCTATGTTCTTGCCATTTTAAACCACTAGTCTCACCTGAATCAGCAACTAATTCATGACCATCTGTTCCAGTTGTTAATGGTTCGAATGTATTATCTGCTGTTCCAACTAAAATATCACCTTTTGCATCAAACTCAGATTTGTTTATTAGATCAGTGAAGTTACCTTCGTTAATATCGATATCAACTTCATCATTACCCGAATCATCGGTTATTGATACTTTATTTGAACCTGAATTTATTTTTTTAAATTCTAAATCTATTCCTGTTTTTTGTTTAAAAACGCCAACACCTGATGTTCCTGTATTGGATGCTGTGTTGCTTTCACCACTAGAACCAGCTGAACTTACTAAAACTCCACCAGCTGTAGAACCATCACCTACGTAAAGATTATTAGTATCAGTTTCTAATAATAATTCACCTTGTAATGGTGTATATGTTGTTCTATTGGATGATGTACATCGTTTAACTTGAAGATCAATTTTCTGTGCCATAATTATAATACCCCACAATCTATATTACCGTAGCTTGTTCCAGTAGAAACGTCACCACAATCTATATCAAATAAATTTATATCCATTTTTTGAAGAATTGGTCTTATTGTCATTCTCGATGCGTTTGGTATAGTTACTACTATACTAGAACCGCTATCTCTTTCCGCCCAACATCTCAATTGATCACCTTGATTTAACTCAAGTAAAGCTTGGAACGAACCTGTATTCTCATCACTATTATTAGTTCTATTATACATATAACAAATAGTTCCGGGTACATTTACCCAACCTGACCCTGTATTTTTCTGTAGTCTAGCATAACTACTAGTTCTACTCGACCCACTTGATAGCTGTGTTGAAATATCAGCTTGTATCCAATATGTACCATCACCGTTTATCGATACTTCACCGCTGGATACATTGAAAAATATAGAATCACTTCCTGACCTTATTGTATCAAATAAAACCGGTGAACCATTTGTTACTATTGTGTTACCAGAAGAATCATAATAATCTAATATTCTATTTGTATCTACACAACCGCAGTCCATTCCAGTGAATGGGAATGTTGAGTTTCCTCCGGTTGATGCTTCTTCTATTGCATCTTGCACGTTAGTTGCTGTGAAACTATTACTAGTGTTATCGAATAATAATTTATCAGCTTCTTCGTTTAATGTTATATATATTAATGCTTCGGTTGCATTTAAATCTCTATTTCCGTTATTCGTGTTTGATCTTGTGAAACCTGCAGCAATAAA
>JAOZSU010000205.1:0-2655 GCA_029939475.1 Mycoplasmatota bacterium
TCAGGCATAAGTAAATATGAGGCAAATAAATTGGCCTCCTTCTCCACTTTAAAATTAGCATGAGTATATAAACTTATTGAAGTCTTTTCCCCATCATAAAAGTAATGATACAGCTCATGAGCTATGGAAAAGGCTTGTCTACCTAAAGTAGAGTTCGAATTAATCGCAATTAAATTTGCTGATTTAATACAAACTCCACTAATCTCCTCTTTAAATGGGTAAAAAATTAAAGTTATGTCTGAATTTGTATGCACTAATGAAAATAAATCCATTGGTGAATTATCATCAACACCAAAGTGTTCACGAATACTAAGTGCGCGACGTTGTAAAACTAATCTATCCATTGTGTCTTTCCAAAATTGCATTCATTTCGATAATGTTCATAGCAATTTTGTTTATATTTGAAATGTCTTCAAGTGAGGACAAACTTAAATTAGTCTTTCTAAAGGATGGTGATAAAGCGCGCAGATTCTTTGAATCTTTATATATATCATTTATGTGAATACCAAAAAGTGAACATGCTCTTTCAAGATTGCTCACACTTATTGTTCTTTCTCCACTTTCAAACTTACTTATACTACTTTGTTCTAAGTTTAAATACTCAGCCATTTGCTCTTGGGTAATATTGATTTTTTTTCTTAATTTCTTAAAATTATCTCTCATAATTTCTTCCATAATATATTACTCCCTCCGTTTACATACCATATTATACTTCACTTTTGTCATATTTACAATAGGGATACAATAAATTTTTATGACAAATTCAAGATGAAATGAATAGATTTTTATAGTAATTGGTTTTTAATTATCAACTTATTCTTTAAAAAAACACTGTTATACTTAGGTAATGGAATATGTTAAATCCAAACAACAAATAACAATGTAATTTTATTTTCCTTCTATGATATCAAAAATATCTTTACTTATTCTTCCTCTTATTTCTATAGAGTTATCAATTACAATCTCATATGACTCAACTTCCTCATTAATCATAATATTCTTATCAAATATTCTGATTTCTTGATTTTCTGAACCTCGTAAATATAAAGAAGGATTAACTCGATTTTTATCAAAAGGTCCTAAAACTGCAAACTGGCACGTTTCACTTACTGCAGATTGTTGAAGTTCAGTTAAATCTGCCCACTCATATCCGGTGAACAAAACGACACCAATATTATTCTTTTTGAATTCTATCAAAAGATTATAGATATCATCTTGATCTAGCGGTTCTCCTCCAAGAAGAGTTACACCAGGATTTTCTACTTTCTTCACTAGATTTTTAACACTTATCTCTTCACGTTTTATAAATGGGATTAAATCAGGATTTATACATCCCTCACATCTAATACTACATCCCTGAAACCAGATAACCGTTCTGGCTCCAGGTCCGTAGATTCTACTATTATGAACTATTTTAGCTACATTCATTTAGTATTCTCTTCTTACTAACTGTAGTTGTACTTGAGAGTTCTTATTCTTGATTTCTTCGACTTCATATCCATTGTTAATTGCTGCTTCAGTCAACTCTTCTTTAAGTGCTTCACAGGATTCTTTTTTTTGTCTTTTTAAAGCATTCTCCATAACTTGCTTCTCTTTTTCTAGTTCGTGAATAAGTTTATTGTAAGAGTCTAAATTATGTTTAGATTGATTGATTTGTTGTTCTCTCTGATAAATATAATCTTTTTGAGCAACTTCTGCTCGATGAGCAAATAGTGATCTGATCTTCTCGACCTGATTTAGGTATTGATTTACATTAGCTCTATTCATGTTTAATACGATTCTATCTTTAAGAGTTAGTGTCCCAACAAAAGTGCCTTCTAGCATAAGTCTATTATTTTGAATAGTACACCCTAATTCCATTAGACACTGTTGAAAAACTTCTAACATTTCTTCTTTTGGCAAAATTCCTTTTGATGCAAGGAGTCCCAATCCTAGTTTAACAGTTGTACTCATAACTTAGAAATCGCCCCTGAATAGGTTTCTTCTTCCGACTCATAATATTCTGCTTTATGTTCGAAATTATCAACCTCTAAAAATTCTTCGAATAGCTGTTTTATATCATTGACACACATTGGACCTTTGTAATTTTCGGTTTCAACAACAATATCGCTGTCTTCACTAATTGATATCAGTATTTTCTTACTCATTGCGATACCATCACCGCTTCCATATTATGTTCCTTTAAGAACTCTTTTGCTTTTTTGATTTGTTTCTCATCTTCTAGAGCAAAATAGAGATCTTTGTTTTTTTCATAAAGCATACCAATGATTTCATTAGGAACAGATATATTATTTTCATTTACGATAGCTTTTTTAAATGGATTCTTGTTTTTCTTCGTCTTCAATACTTTCAAACCTGCTTCATTGTTATCTATAAATGCATTGTATTTTTTTGCTTTTTCAACAATTCTGGATTCTGATTTGATTTGATTAAGAACTTTCTCGTCATCTTCAAATAGTTTTATCAGTTTACCCACATTTGTGTCGATAGTATCAATAAGCTCTTCTCTTTTTTTATATCGATTAGAAATTTTATAAGAACTATCAATTTTCATAGGTTGAATATCAAGTACAACGTCAATAGTCATATACTTTCCAAGCTGATTGTTATTAATATATTTTTGTGCATGTAATGAAAGTGGAACGACTAGATCAA
>JAOZSU010000206.1:0-2651 GCA_029939475.1 Mycoplasmatota bacterium
AATTTCAAAAAAAATCAAGAAGGTTGATTTCAATATTAATAATTTTCTTAATTTATCAAATTTTACATTGATTAATTTTGGAACAATTCATATAGATCAAATCAAGAATTAGGAGGGTTTAATTTGACAAATTTTCTAAGTATATTGAAAAATGATTTTAAAAATTATATAAAATATAATATTTTACATATTGTTATAGCCATTTCTGTTATTTTTGCGGGAGCTATGGCTTTTCTAACAAACATAAATGCGATGATATTTATTTATATTACAGTTTTTATTTTACCTACAATTATTTTTTCTATCAGTATCTACATTGAAAAAGAAGAACATACTTTATTTCCACTTGCAATCGCTAAATGTAGTTCTTTAGAAATAATCCTTTCTAAAGTGACTAGCGCAATGTTATTGCTTATGATACCATTTATTCTATATTCTTTAGTAATGGTATTTGTATTAAATATGTCAATTAATATTCTTCTATTTTTCTTAATCTATATTTTGGGCGCTCTTATGCACATAATTATAGGTTCAGTACTTGCGCTTATTTCTAAATCAACGCAGATTATGTCAATTAGTTATATTGGATATATTGTACTATTTGCCTTAATTCCTTTCTTTTATGCCAATAATTTAATTCCTACGGTATTCCAATATATACTCGTTATATCTCCAGCTTATCTTTCAGGTATTTTATTTCAAGAGATATACTACGGATATGCATTTACATCTACATTTTTAATCGTTTTAGCTGTTATTTTACAACTTGTTTATATTGGGTTATTAACATATTTTGTAGTTAGACCATATTTTAAAAGTTATTTACTTTTTGCGATAGAAAAGAACAAATGATATAAATTCATATATAAAAAATGGAATGTTAGACAAAACTAGTCTAATATTCCATTATTTTTTAAGAAAATATATACAATATAATTTGGTATTGCAAACGATTCAGAATCTACTGAATTAGCACCCCAAGCATTTACTCCTAATAAATTTCCATCTACATCAACTAAAGCACCACCGCTTGAACCTTCATGAATTGATGCATTGTGATGTATTACATCATAATCGACATTATCTATTGATTCCATTGAAATAAATTCTCCAAAGGTAACATTGTTATCTAAGTTTAATGGGTTCCCTACAGCCATAACTAATTCTCCTGGAGTAAAGCTATAAAATAATCTAGCTTCAATATTAACTATAGTAATATCTTCTCGATATAATTTATCAAATTTTATTACAGCTAAATCTAAATCCTCATCTCCAGCAATAACTGTAGCTTCTGTATAATATTTATCTCCATAAGCTTTTACTTCATATTTTGCATTATAACCATTAGGGTTTATTACATGATAGTTGGTAATCGCATAATATGAAATATCATCTTCTTTAAAGATAAATCCTGATCCTTGGCTCGTAGCTACTTCAACTTCAGTTGGAACATTAGACCAAGGAAAGGCAAACTGTTCTTCACTTAATGTAGTATATACCTCAATATTAGCGTGTCGGATATAATCTTGTGTAGCTAATAATACATCATTATAAGCTGAGACATCAGTAAGTGAATAAGTAGGAGATACATATTCTGGGAAATCAAGATAATTACTATCTTCAAAAGTATACGTACCGTTCAAAGCGGTAGGATAAAGGCTAGTTTCTAAAGTTGTAGTCTCAGGGGGGTTTAATGTAATTACATAGTCACAGCTAGTAATAAAGAATGTTAATACACTAAGCAATAAAATAATTAAAAGTCTTTTTATTTTCATAATCATCACCATTATATATATGTTATTATACTATAATTTGTTGAAAAAACATATGTTTCCCTTTAAAGAGAGGAAAAAACTCTGAAACAGGTTTTATTTATTATATATATAAAGTATAATATTTATAATAATTATTTAAAATAAAGAAAATATTGAAAACGGGAGGATTTTATGCCGCAAAATATTGATTTTTCATTATATTTAAACATTGTTTTTTTCTCAACTTTAGGATTAGGACTTTTCTTTGGCTTTTTAAGGGGAATGAAGAAAGCAATGTGGGGTTTCGTTGTAACATTGATTTTTATAGCTGCGTTCTTTTTAACTTTAGATCAAGTTATTAATATACTTTGGACTATAAATTTACCATTTTTAGGTGGAGTATTAGCTAGTGTTTCTCCAGATTTATCTGGAGTAACTAGCTTACAAGATGCTCTTCCTATCATACTCAATACATATTTAGGGGATACCTTAAACACTGCGGTTACAAATGAACATCTGTTAGAATTTTTAACTTCTTTGTCTTTATTTGTTCTTAAGCTTGTATATGCACTTCTTTATTTTACAGTTATTCAGATATTATATCGTTTAATTTTGTGGATAGTTAAAATGATTGTAACACCTGGCAAAAAGAAAACGGATAAATATAAATCAAAAAACAGAACATTTGGAGCTTTGTTTGGGCTTATGAGTGGAGCTTTAAGCCTTTATTTAACTATTATTTTATTTGGAGGATTTGTCAGTATTTCTGAAAGCTTAATTACTGTTTTACCAGAAGAAAATCCTGCAGAGGTTAATTACTATGTAGAACTTAGCAACACTTCTTTTAAAAAACCAAATGAATCAATTCTTCCTACTATGGAAGCTATTAATTTGCCT
>JAOZSU010000207.1:0-2626 GCA_029939475.1 Mycoplasmatota bacterium
TTAATCAAACTTATTTATATTATAACATAATCTTATTAATTTTTTTTCGCTTTTAAATAGGTAATAGAATAAATATTATCATTAGTAAATATAGCCTTATATGGTTCTAAATCTTCTAAACGAAGGTTAATAATATGTTGTAAATATTGGTCGATATTAACACCTTCTATAATTGTATTACATAAAAGATTATGTACTCTTGATAAATTATCAAATAAAGTAATATAATTGCCTAATACATTTCTTTTATTCACTTCAAAAAGTTCTTTATCTAAAGGTTCTTTAGCTATTTTTAGCAATATATCTAACATTGTTTTTTTATAGCGCAGAACTTTATTAGTCTGAATAAACACCGATAAATAACCATAACTTTTTTCAATTGTAAGTTTTGTATAAAAAGAAATATTCATTAGATTATTCTTTTCCAAATAATCAAATGTTTTCGAACCTAAACCTAAAACATTGGCAATGATTGACCCAAGTGCTATGTGTAAAAACTCCCTATCTTTTTGAAGAATTAAAGTTCTAGGAATTCTAACAGTAAAATTAATCATTGGTTCCTCTACATCGTTTTTTGTTTTTACAATGTGATGTTCTTTTAATTTATCATAGTTAATTATAGGCTTTATTTTATTAAATTTAGGCCATTGTTTTTTATTGAATTGATGATTTTCTAATAGTTCAAATATCTCTTCATATACAACATTACCAGTTACAACCAAAGTCATATTTTCGGGATTATAAAAGGTATTAAAGGATTTTTCTAAAATATCGTGAGTTATCTTTAATACATCTTGAGTCTCGCCCCCAACATCTGAATAAATACAGTAATCTGAATACATCATCTTCATTAAGTCTTTATAGAGATTAAAATGAATACTGTCTTTTGACATCTTAATTTCATGAATAATAATCTGTCTTTCTTTTTCAATAACTTCATCACTAACATCAAACTTTATGAAGTTATCCATAAAAGCAGATAACAGTTCATGAATATGGTTAATTGTTTTAAACTGATAGGCTGTTATACTTTTAGATGTGTAAGCATTTATTTCTGCGCCAGATATCGCAAATTTCTCTGGAAGATCAAATCCAGAATTATGAAACATAATATGTTCTAAAAAATGAGCTACACCTGCAGGTATTTCTGTAATTGAATCTTTTGTTTTATATTTTATACAGGTACCTCCAAAATTAACTTGTAGGGTTACATATATATTATGAAATTCTTGTTTAGGATGAACAGCGACTTTGAGTCCGGATTCTAATGTCTTGGAATAGATGAATTCATCTTTTAAAGCTTGAATCTTTTCCAAATTAATCATCTCCTTTAGATAGTGTATAAACAGTGTCTAAAACAAGTGATTTGGAAACTTCAATAATATCTTCTCTTGTAATATTTCTGTATTCTTCAATTCTCTTCTTTAAATCATATTTTTCATTTTTCGAAAGATATGCTTTTATATGTTGCATAAGATATACTGGTTGAGAATCATAGATTGAATATAGCGACGTCTCCGCATTCCTTTTTGCTTGCGAAAATAAAGCATCACTAAAATTACCTGATTGAATTTCTTTTAAAGCTTGTTTTACTTTATCAATAACTTTTTTTTCATTTTGAAAGTCAGTTATGACAGGCACAACTATTAATTGTTCTTCGGGTAGATACTGTGAATATACATAATATGCTAGCTTGCTTTTTTCACGAATATCCATAAATAATTTTGATTGATCAAACCCTCCAAAGATATCATTAAAAACGCCTAAAGCTGCATGTTTTTTACTCATATATTTTATATTAGTACCAAATCCAAGATAGATTCTAGCTTGTCTAACAAACTTATCTGTTTCTCTTACTATTTTACTTGAGTGGCCTTTTTCATAATAGAACTCGCGTTTTTTAATTTTAATATCTTGCGAAACTATTTTATTTGATAGATGTTTTTTTATTATTTTATCCATATATTCAGTATCAAAATTACCAGTGACAAATAATGAAACCCTGTTTTTATCTAACAAATCAAAGTAGGTAGAGGTTAATGTGTCCTGGGTTACTTCATCAAGCCTTTCATTTTCAGGAAAATTAAATTGTAAATCTAATTTATCTTGATAAAATACTTTAGAAAACCTGTAATAAGAATACATATCCTTATCTGATTTTAATATTTTAAAAGATTGTTTAGCTTCATCTAAACTATCTTTTAAAACTTTTTTTGTTAATTTTCCTTGTCTTAACTTAGGATTTGTGATTATTTCATTTAAAAATATAAAAGCTTTTTCAGATAAAGAATCTTCATTGTTTATATATATTTCATTAGGATAAGTTATCACAAATTGATTGACAATATTTTTTTCTATGGTAGTTACACTGCTAAAAGCGTCTAGCCCATATAGAGAAAACAAATAGCGGTATTTTTTAACAAACGTCGGATATTTTCTCATATTATCTACTAAGATATTGCTCAAAAAATAATATTCATTGATTAACTCAGTACCTTCATCATGTAAAAAAATGAACGACCAAGTAATCGTTTTAAATTTAGTTGATTTAATATAATATACATCTATTCCATTAATCTCTTTTTTTATTGGCCTGTCCATATTACCTCATTAAAAAAGGGATAAA
>JAOZSU010000208.1:0-2611 GCA_029939475.1 Mycoplasmatota bacterium
GAATCAAGTACTACTTGATTCTGATTTTGCTAATATGAAAGCTAGAAATTATAAATCTTCACTCGAATCTTATTTATTTAATAATGCTATTCCTGAAGAAGTGTATCATTCATTGATTAATGTGACAAGAAAAAATACAGAAGCTATAAAGCGTTATTTAGATATTAGAAAAGAGTATTTAGGTTTATCTGAAACTCATACCTATGATCGCTTTTTACAACTCGCAAAAGAAACCCCTGAATATGAATTTGAAGATGCAAAAAAATTATTTTTTAATTCTATCTCTCGTTTCCCAAAAGATTTTCAAGATAAAGCAAAAGAAGTTTTAAGAGAAGGATTCGTAGATGTATATGAACAGCCAGGAAAAAGAACTGGCGCTTATTCAAGTTCAATGCCAAACCAACATCCATTTATCTTATTAAACTATTCTAAAACATTGTCTGATGTATTTACTGTAGCTCATGAAGCAGGGCATTCAATGCATTCAATGTATGCAAGTGAAAATCAACCTACTTCTTTACAAAACTACACTATCTTCGTAGCTGAAGTAGCTTCTACTTTCAATGAACATAACCTGCTTGATTATATCATTAAAGAAAGTGACACTACAAAAGAAGAAAAAATAATGTTATTACAAAGAGCAATAGATGATATAGTAGCTACTTATTATCGTCAAACTTTGTTCGCAATCTATGAACTTGAAGCTCATAGATTAGTAGAAAACAATCAACCAATAACAGCTGATATATTATCTAATATTATGATAGATCTCTATGAAGAATTCTATGGTTTAGATATTAAAAAGGAAGAAGTTAAAGAATTTGTTTGGGCATATATCCCTCATTTATTCTACACTCCATTCTATGTTTATCAATACGCTACAAGTTTCGCAGCTTCATTGAAACTTTATGAAAATGTTAAAAACAATGTAGAAAATGCTTTTGATAATTATTTAGGATTGTTAAAATCTGGTGGCTCTGATTATCCTGTTAAACAATTAGAGGCAGCTGGAGTTGATTTAACAACTGAAGAAACTTTCTTAGCTGTTATTAATAGAATTAATGAATTAGTGGATGAACTTGAAGTAGTTTTAAAATCATGATATAATTTTATTAATCAAAAACGTTGAAGTGGAATAGTAATATAATTTAGTTATTTTAGAGAGAGAATGTTAGGTGTGAATTCTTATAACTGGTTATATGAATGGACCATGGAGTAATGCTAATCACATTCGTTTCCCGCGTTAAGGGATTAAGTGCTAGATTTAAATCTAGAATTAAGGTGGTACCGCGTTAAATCGTCCTTTTACAAGGGCGATTTTTTTATTAGGAGGAAGTTTAATTATGAAACGAATATTATCAGGTATAAAACCAACAGGAACACTTACATTAGGAAATTATTTAGGAGCGATAAAACAATTCGTTAAATTACAAGAAAAGATGAGTGACTGCGAATTTTACTTGTTTATTGCAGATATGCATGCGATAACTACTAGGCAAGTTCCGCATGAATTAAGAAAGAGATCTTTAGATATAGCAGCTATGTATTTAGCATCTGGATTAAGTCGTGAGAGAACTGTTTTATTCATTCAATCAGAAATAAAAGAACATGTGGAACTTGGATATATTTTACAATCCAATGTTTATATGGGCGAATTAGAAAGAATGACACAGTATAAAGATAAAATAGCCAAACAAGAAACTTCTATTACTGCTTCTTTGTTTACATATCCTGCATTAATGGCTGCGGATATTTTATTATATGATGCTGACTATGTACCTGTAGGGGAAGATCAAAAACAACATTTAGAATTAACGAGAACCATAGCTAATCGTTTCAACAATTATTATGGAGATTTTTTCACTGTTCCAGAACCTATTATTCCAGAAGTTGGATCGAGAATTATGGATTTACAAGATCCAAGTAAAAAAATGTCTAAATCAAACAATAACGAAAAAGGTTATATTACCATGTTTGATGATGAAGCAACTATTAAAAGAAAAATTAAATCAGCTGTAACTGATTCTTTAGCTAAAATTCAATACGATCCAATTAATCAAAAAGGTTTAGCTAATCTTATAACTATCTATGCTAGTTGTAAGGATATTTCTATTGATGAAGTTGTGTCTATTTATAAAGACTCTTCTTACAAACAATTCAAAGAAGATTTAGGACAATTAATATGTGATATATTAATTCCAATTCAAGAAGAATATCGGAGAATTATTAAATCTAAAGAACTTCAAAACATTTTAGATAAAGGTAGAGATATAGCACAAGAATACGCATTTAAAAAAATGCGAAAATGCAAACGCAAAATTGGTCTTGGACGCAAATAAAAAGCCGGATATTTTTTATCCGGCTTTTTTCTAGCTTGTTTTAGGTTGTTTTTTATGTATTGAAAAGAATAAATTATAAACATAAAACATCATCATTATAATTCCTACAATAATAAACAATAATCTCATACTGTGGTCTGCGATAAATCCTATTATTGGAGCCGCAATAGCAGTTAAAAGTGAAGTCATCTGTGATTCAATGCTTAAAACACTAGCTCTTCTTGAAGGTTCACTTGCATTACCTACTAATTCAACCATAAGTGGTCTTCTTT
>JAOZSU010000209.1:0-2600 GCA_029939475.1 Mycoplasmatota bacterium
TAGTTGCAAATTCTCTTGCATCGCTTTCTAAATCCTCTAAAAATACCATCTAAAATACCTCAATCTCTCTTAAGCTCTTTAACACATAATCTGGGGCAGAATTCTTAATCCAGAGTATAAGGTGTATAAATCGTTCATACTGTTTCATAACAATGTTGTCTGGAACATTGCTTCTAGGAGTACCTGCTATTCTATCAAACATGATATCCATCATACAAGATTTAGGATCATAGGATCTTTTTGTATATAGTATTTCTAATGTATAGTCTTCAGGCATCCCTTCATACACAGCTCTTAGATACTTAGGGGAAAGAGTGGTGTTATCCCAAATTACAGAACGACCTTCTTCAAAAGCTTTCTTTAAATCATTCTTGGCTTCTCTTGCAACTCTACCATTATTCGACATATCATCTATGTGAGACATACTCACTCTTATATTATCCATATTTATTACAACTGTGTCTTTGTGAGTTTTGAGGTATCGATTTCTATAGGTTGTTTTACCTGAACCAGATATTCCAAACAGTATTATTAGTTTCTTACCCATTCTCAAATCCCTCAGGCATTTCACCTCGACCATTATTGTCACAATCTGAGAATCTAAGTAGAAATTCAAACCAAGGATGGCCAGTTATTTTTTCTCTTTTGAAAGGTCTCATTTTATCTAATATATGAGATTTCATATGATTCATAACAACCCATTTAACAATGTCCCAATCAATTGGAGTTACATCATCAAAAAGATGCTTATATTTATCAATATACTTTATAGACTGATACTCATGCCCATAATAAACATTCCTATCACCTCTCCACTGTTCAGCATCTATTTTTCCTAGATCATGAAAGACAGCACATATTTCAAGTAGTGGTTCATTGTAATGATCTTTTGCCCATTTCTCTACCAACCATATGTGATTGTATACTGTTTTTTCTGGATGCCACTTAACAGGCTGCTCTGATGCTTTTAAAGCATCTATAATTTCTTTAGGAAATCTATCTATATACATTATCTACCCCTAATATGGGATTACAGCCATTATTTTAGTGTAGTCCCTTAAGGAGAGATTACCTTGCTTAATCCACATATAAATCATTTTATGCTTATCTCTAATAGATAGCAATTCAATTTTTGCTAACATTTCATTAAAAGCTATCATTTGTACCACCTCTTGTCTATAATATAAGAAAACTTTATCCTTTTTTACAAAGATAACTAATTAATTAGTGAGGAGGTATTTCTATGATAATGAAAGGCACAAATCTAAAGAATGAGAGGGATCTGAGTGAATTTTCTCAGTTCTTACATACATATGGAGGATTAGATTTTGCTAAGGTGAAGTTTCGTCCTGGATCTCAGTTTACTACAGCATTTGGAATGGATAATACTTTCAAAGAATTGCGCTTTCACCCTGCAATTGACAGAGGAAGCAAGACTCGTGAAATATATGCTCCTTTTGATCTTACACATATTGAGATAAATACAGCAGGAATGTCTGTATGGGGAATACAGTTGAAACTTCATACTGCTTATGGCTTTGAAGTTCGTGTTGCTCATATTGAAGATCTCCCCAATGAAACAATGAAGATAATTAAAGATAAATCGCCTGTACCATCAGGAACATATTTATGTGATGCTGGAAACGCTGGTAAGTCTACAGGAATACATACTCATGTTGAAGTAGTAAGCTATGAGGAGAAAGCTCCTTTTTTAGAAGAGGTGCTGCTCTTAAAATTCATGGGGATGGAAAAGGTGAACTATACCTTAAGAGATATAGAAAAGTTTTTGATAAAAGAGAGTTTAGTTGAACCTGCACCAGAAGCTTACGCTCGCGAATTAAAAAAGAAGAAGATAAGTTTCATAAACAAGTACCTCTGCAGAAGAATAGATTATTACGATAATAAGAGATGTACCTTTTATTCTTCTCAAGCATTATTTGGAATGTGAAAAGGATTATTAAATGAATGAAAAGATTATAAACACTGCTATTGGACGCTCAGCTCAGTGGCACCATAAAATTAGCGACGCTGGTTTTGGTCAAAAACCTTTTGATGGGTTTTCAATTTATAAAGGGCAAGCTATTTACTGGGAAGCAAAATATCTTCCAAAGCCAGCTAGTTTCAATTTTAATCGCCTTGAGAATCACCAAATGAAAGCTTTACTTGACATAGAGAAGCTTAACACTAATAATAGTTTTGCCCCTCTTCTACTAATAGCTGTAAACTTTGGACGTGGTGATGTTAGAGTCTTCTACTATAAAGACATGCAAGAAATTCACGAAAGAAAACTAGCAAAGAGAAGCATACTAAAGAAGGAATTTGAGATCTCTACTAATTATACAACAGTAAAAAAAGGTTTAATAGATTTTGATAAAATACTAAATGAGGTACAATAAATGTTTTACGAAGTGAAATGTAAGAAATGTGGTGAGGAAGAAACCATAATAGCAGATATCAATGAAGGACCTGGTAGTCCAGTGTGCTCTAAATGTGGTGGAAAGATGACTCAGGATTTTTCAAAGATATCAATAAGAATTCCAGAGCATATGCAGGCTGGAACAGATGCAATTTCACCAACTGCAATGGGGCAGCAAATGAAG
>JAOZSU010000210.1:0-2597 GCA_029939475.1 Mycoplasmatota bacterium
TAGCTATTACAGGAAATTATCCAACAATTAATTTTAATCCAAAAGACTATTCTTATGATTTTTCTTATGATTTGCCTAGTATCTTAGCTGATGATGGCTATGTAACTAATTATTTCCACGATAATGTAGCTTCTTTTTATAGTAGAGGAACACTTATGCCTCAACTAGGGTTTCAAAATGTTTATTTACACGAAGAAATGTATCCAGGTGAAGAAATCTGGAATTGGAATGGCAATTATACTCTTGATACAGTCACTATGGAAAAAATGTTGCCAAATCTATCTTCAAGTGATGAACCATTCTATTCATTTTGGGCAACCTTATCAACTCATGGA
The DNA here is from genome assembly GCA_029939475.1 of Mycoplasmatota bacterium. GTDB lineage: Bacteria > Bacillota_I > Bacilli_A > Izemoplasmatales > Hujiaoplasmataceae > 4572-104. The sequence goes on from JAOZSU010000210.1 coordinate 336, forward strand.
CCATATGACTATGGACTAGTTAATAAAAGATTGTTTACTGAACTTGGATATTTTGATAGAATAGATCAAGCAGAAGCTGATGGGCTTTGGACAAATATATTAGCTGGGAAAGATGAAGAAGATATTTTGCGAATAAGGCATTATGAAGCTGCAGTTATGAATTTAGATGATGCTTTAGGAATGATGCTTGATGATTTAGAAGAAAAAGGATTATTAGATGATACTGTAATTGTTTTGTTTGGCGATCATAATGTATATTATCATGATATATATCTTAAGCGTTTTGAGGATACAGATAATAGTTATTATAATATGGAAATGTATCATAATTTTTTCTGTATATATAATCCAACTTTGACTCAAACTTATCTTAATAAAACAGGAGCTGACAATACAACTATTTCTAAGTTTGTTTCACCTTATAATATAGTTCCTACTCTAATGGATTTATTAGGCTATAAATATGATAAAAATATTTTTATGGGTTCATCAGTTTTTTCAGATGATTTTGAAGTATTTTATTCAATAAAACTCACAGGATTTTTTGATTATAATATGTATTCTAACAATGGAATAGATATTATTTATAGTAAACAACCATATTCTGATGAAGAATACCGTGATTTTATTAATCAATGTTTATTATTAAAAACAAAGATTGGTTATGTAAATAAAATTTACGTTACGAGTAGAACAAAGATTGAATCATAGAATATTAAGTTGATAGTAAATAATTTATTATCAAATATTAATTAAAATATATATTTTTAAATGAAAGGATATATTATGAGCTATCAACTAAATAAAGAAATTGAAGAATGGAAAGAAGAAGGATCTCCTAGAAAAAATATCAAAATAATTATTCGTAGTATTATTTTATTTGTATTAGGAAGCTTTATTGTTTTAGCAGCTAAACCTATTATTACTAATATTAATTATTTCCCTATTATTCAAGATTCAATTGACTATCATGATGTTTCAAATATTCCATCTGCTTTTCAAAAAGACAATATTATATTAATTGTGTTAAACGATGAATCTGGAATGATTATAGATGCATATGATACTTATTCAAATATAAAGACATATAACGTTGATATTAATGATTATTCAGCTGACGGAGTACATATTGACGCAAATAGAGAATATTATATAAACGGATACAATGTTCTTTCAACATCAAATATTGATTCCTATATATATATTCGTATTTTTGGTTACCTTTTAATAGTAATAGGTATATTCTTATTATTCTATAATCCACGTAGATCAATGAGTGTTAAAGATATGAGAATAGAGTTATTAAAAGAAAAGGGAAAGACAATTGAACAAGAAACTTTTTACTCTAATAGACCTAAAAAATAAAAGATTTTATGACGGTTTCGGTAAGAAACCGTTTTATTTTTAAAATATGTATAAAATTTTGGCTTTTAATGTATAATATATTTGTATTTATAAAGAGGTGATTTTATGTGGCAATCAATTTTAGATTTTCTTACTTCAGTTCCCCTATGGGAAATTCTTTTAATCTTTTTCGCTAAAATTACTGAAGTCTCAATCAGTACATTAAGAATTATATATATTAACAAAGGCTATAGAAAACTTGGGACTATTTTATCTACTATGGAAATCCTTCTTTGGGTATTTATCGCTTCTAGAGTAATAGTTGGAGTAGCTGAAACACCAATGAAAGGGATAATTTACAGTATAGGATTCGCAGCTGGAGTATATTTAGGTTCTATTTTGGAAGATAAATTAGCTGTTGGGAAAATATTAATCCAAGCTGTAATTATGAGAGAAGAAGCTAGTAAAGTAATTTCTGAATTAAGAAAAGCGGGATACGGAGTTACAGTAATAGCCGCTCAAGGAAAAGATAGAAGTAGAAAAGTATTAATGATGTTTGCGAGTCGTAAAAATAAAGATGATATAATTAATCGCATTAATTCATTAGATGATGATGCTTTAATTGTCGCTAATGAAGTATCTTTGGTTAAAGGCGGATACGCTAATGCATTTCGTAAATTAGCTAAATAAAATATAACAAAAAAAGTGAAAAAAACTGTTGAAAAAATAGTTAATTTTCGTTACAATATAGATACATGTGAAAAGCAGGTGTAGTTTAATGGTAAAACCGGTGCTTGCCATGCATCTAATGGGGGTTCAATTCCCCTCGCTTGCTCCAGAAAATCATGAAATAGCTTCCAAAAGTTGGAGATATGGTATACTAACCATATTACTCTAATGAAGGGAGCTATTTTTATT
>JAOZSU010000019.1:0-9798 GCA_029939475.1 Mycoplasmatota bacterium
TATAATTATTCCAATATTGTAACAAGTCACTAGCCGCATCTAATAAGCTGTTTTCATTATTAGAACTAATGCGTATTACAGATAAAGGCCAATCTAATATTTCATAAGTAACTTTTCTTTTTTTATATTTTCTTAAAACTTTTGCTTGTTCTATAGGGAAATCAAATTTACCACCTTGGAAATGATGGTGATTCAAGATAGATCCTCCAACAATAGGAAGTCCCGCATTTGAACCTATTAAATAATGAGGAAATTTATTGATAAAATCAACTAATTCCGCAAAAGTTCTTTCATTAACATACATATTGGAATGTTCTTTCCGCAATACAATAATATGTTCATTAAAATATGCATATGGAGAGTATTGTAATCCCCAGGCATCTTTTTCATGATTTAAAGTGAGAGATATTACTCTATGATTTGACCTAGGTGCTAAACTAGTTGATTGATAAACTCCTACATTTTCCATACATAAAGGACATTTTGGATATTTATCTTGAATTAAAGCTTGACGCTTAATATCTAATGGATCTTTTTCTGGTTTAGATAGATTAATTGTTAACTGTAACTCGCTATATTTGCCATCATATGTAAATTTAATATTTTGGTCAATGCGTTTAGTTTTTATATAATTGCTTTTAATAGAAAGATTATGAAAAAAAGTAGTCGCAGTTAATGGCCCTGTTTTATATTGTTTATAGAACATTTTATTTAATTCACTAGGCCTTGGCAATAAGCAATCTACTATTTTAGATTCAAAAGCATCTCTTTCATTAATAGTATTTGAAGCTAATATTTTATTTTCAAAAGCATAGTCTAATATACTATTAATCACTTCAAAGAAATCAACTTTATAGTCTATTTCTTCCCATTTAAAACTACTCAATTTTAATAAATATAATATTTGGTTAACTGCGTAATATGCATCATCATTTGATAAATATAGATTTTCTTTAGCATATTTAATTAATTGATTTATTCTAGTATTAATCATAATCACTCCCCATATCCGTTTGGATGTTTTTGATGAAACAACCAAGCGGATTGAATAATATCTTTGATTCCTTTTTTAGGAGCCCAACCTAAAATTTCTTTTGCTTTTTTGTATGTGGCAACTAATTTATCGGGGTCTCCTAATCTCCTTTTTCCAAAAGCCATAGGAATTGGATGTTTAGTAACAATTCTAGCAGTCTCAACTATCTCTAAATTAGAATACCCAGTTTCAGTTCCTAGGTTAAAAATATTAGAAGGTTTATCTTCATTTAAATATTCTAAAGCTTTTATATGTGCATCTGCTAAATCTTCCACATGAATATAATCTCTAATACATGTACCATCAAAGGTATTATAATCATTTCCGAAAATTGTTATTTTTTCTCTTTTTCCTAGAGGCACTTGTAAAACAATAGGGATTAAATGAGTTTCAGGATTATGGTCTTCTCCTATAGAAGCGTCACTACTAGCTCCAGCTACATTAAAATATCTCAAAGATACATAATGTATATCATGAGCATAATCAGCCCATTTCATCATTTGTTCCATCATTAGTTTAGTTTGTCCATAAGGATTAGTTGGCAAGGTTTCATATTCTTCAGTAATAGGCATTACATCATGCTCACCATAAGTAGCAGCTGATGAAGAAAAAACTATTTTTTTAATGTTATACTTAGCCATTGTTTCAAGTAAAACAATGGTTCCATATACATTATTATCAAAGTATTTCATTGGATCTTTCATCGATTCGCCAACTAAACTTGAAGCCGCAAAATGAATAACTGCATCAATAGTTTCTTTAGAAAATACTTCATCCATAAATTTCTTGTCTCTAATATCTCCCTGATAAAATTTAGCTTTTTTAGAAACAGCTTCAATGTGACCTGTCAATAAATTATCAATAACTATTACAGAGTGTCCATCATTAATAGCTCTAGCTACGAAGTGACTTCCAATATACCCTGCGCCACCTAATACAAGAAGTTTCATATCTCTCTCCAATCTATTTTATTAATTTTACTGAATTTTAAGAATCTTTCATCATTTGGTTTATTTTTAAATATCATTTTCTCTTTTTTCACTGGGTGCGTAAATTCAAGGCTATACGCATATAATCCTAAGAAGAAATCTTTATTTATCATATTTCCATATTTTGAATCTCCATATAAGGGATGTCCATGATAAGAAAATTGAAAACGTATTTGATGAAATCTTCCAGTTATTAAATCTATATCAATAAGAGAATAGATATCTTCATTTAGTTTTGTTTGCCCTAAAACTTGATAATTAAGAATAGCTAATTTACCCGATATTTCTTCAGCTATAATAGCCTGTCTTTTTTCTTCGTTCTTAGAAAGATAATCCACATACCTATCTCGTTTTTTTTCAAACGTACCCTTAGCTATAGCTAAATATCTTTTTTTGATATCGTGGTCTTTAACCTGTTTAGATAACCTTTTCGCTGCTTTTGAGGTCTTCGCAAACACCATAACTCCACCAACATTTATATCAAGTCTATGAACTAACCCAAGATAAACATTGCCAGGTTTATTATATTTTTCTTTGATATATTTCTTTAATTCATCCACCATATTAGGTTTGTCAATACTTCCTCCTTGAGATAAGACTCCTTGAGGTTTAACACAAACTAATATGTGATTGTCTTCAAATAAAATAGGAATATCCATAATTTCACTCTTCTTCTGTATTAATATTTTATCATAAATCCAAAGAAAAACTAAGCATTTTCGGCTTAGTTTTATTAATTATGGATTAACTCTATTTGGTCCTCTATATAAGAATGTAACATCTCTAATATTATCAATTTCAAATAATTGCATTAAAAATCTGTTTAAACCAAAGCCATATCCTCCATGAGGAGGCATACCATATCTAAAGAATTTAAAATAGAATTCTAATGATTCTTCGCTTAGCCCTTTTTCTTTAGCTTGTTTCATTAAGATATCTATTCTATGTTCTCTCTGGGCTCCTGTAGTAATTTCTATACCTTTGTATAACAAATCAAAACTTTTAGTTAGTCCTGTTTCATCTAACATATGATAAAACGGTCTAGCTTCAAAAGGATATTCTGTAATAAATACAAAATCAGAATTTAATTTTTTACGGGAATAAAGCCCTATTAATTCTTCTTCTTTTCTATCAAAGTCATATGATTTTTCGCCAACATATTTATAATTTTCTTGAATTATTTTTTTGGCTTCTTTAAATGTTATTCTTGGGAAAGTTGTTTCAGGTATTTTGATTTCTTTTTTATATATTTTATGATAAGTTTCACCAATTTCTTTTTTTAACTTTTTCATAGTATAGACTAATACCGCTTCTTCTAAATCCATAACATCGTGGTGATTCTTAATCCAACTGATTTCACAGTCAACTGAAGTAAATTCAGTAGCGTGATAAGCAGTATGCGAATTTTCCGCTCTAAACACTGGGCCTATTTCAAAAACATTATTGAATCCAGCAGCCATAGCCATTTGTTTATAAAACTGAGGTGACTGTGCTAAATATACTTTTTTTCCAAAATAATCTAATGAGAATACTTCCGCTCCTGATTCAGAAGCAGTGCCTAAAATTTTAGGTGAATGAATTTCAATAAAATTATGATTTACCCAATATTCTCTCATTGCCATTTCCGCAATAGTTTGAGCTTTAAAAATCAAATAATTGCGTTCAATTCGCAAATCTAAAAAGCGATTATCTAAGCGAAGGTCTTGTTTAGATTTGTTATTATAATCCAATAAATCAATTGGTAGTTCTTCTTCGCTTTTTGAAGTTACTTCAATACTTGAAGGGATGAATTCCATTCCTCTTAGTTTAACTTTTGGTTGTTCATAAATGATACCTTTAATACTAACAGTACTTTCTTTAGTTAAATTAGAAACTACTTCATTTAATTTTTTATTCTCTTCATTCTTTTCAATAGTAACTTGAACTTTAGCCGAAGAATCTCTAATTATTACAAATTGAACATATTGAAGATCTCTAATTTTATCAACAAATCCAGATATAACAATTTCTTTATTAAAATACTTCGCTAAGTCTTTTAAATATATTTTTTCCATAAAAAACCCCTATTCATCTTTAGTCAAATTATTATAGCATATTAATATATGCTTTTCAATTATGTCTATATCAATTATATAGCAATAATGTAAACTTTTTTTATTTTTTTGTTGACATATGTCAACATATGAGAGACAATATATATCGAGGAGGATTTAGATATGATAGTAGTTTGTGCAACAGATGATTTAATTCATTTCGCTGATGACCATTTTGGTGATGCTAAATATTACCAATTATATGAAATAACTGATAAATACATTCAAAAATTAGAAGAAATTGACAATACTGCAAATATAGAATATGAAGTTCACAAACATAAAGCAATCAATGTTTTAAAGCTTTTTCATGGCAAAAATATTGACGCAATGGTTAACACTGCTTTTGGGAAAAATATTACAGTAATAATAGAACATACTGTTCCTATTTTACCAAAAGAATTAGTAATAGAAAAAGGGTTAAATTTAATTAAAGAAAGCTTAAATGAAATCGAAGAGATTATGGCTTCTAAAACAAAATTTTATTTAAGAATATCTGAAAATAATGGAGTGATGACTTATGAACTTTAGAGGGAATAGAAGACAAAATAATGGAATGGGACTTGGCAGCGGTGGCACTTGCATTTGTCCTATATGTCATACAACCATTCCTCATAGACAAGGTAGTCCTTGTTATCAAGAAGTTTGTCCTAACTGCGGAGCTAAAATGTCTAGATCTACTGGTTCAGGACAAACTAGTAATTATAGCTCTAGTTCTACCTCTACAAAAAGAATAGCTAAAATTGATATCGATACATGTATTGGTTGTAGAAAATGTATATCTGCCTGTCCATTTGGAGCTATAGAAATGGTTAATGGTAAAGCACATATAATTGCGGATAAATGTCGTGGTTGTATGGTTTGTACTAGTTCATGTCCAGTTCAAGCAATTAGTTAAATAAAAAGATCACGGCTTAATTTAGCCAGTGATCTTTTATTTTTTTATGATTCCGAATTATGAACAACAATCTGCGGAAAAGGAATTTCTATATCATTTTCTTCTAATAACCTTTTAATTTCTTGACGAATTGCTCTTTCAACTCCATAATGTTTTTCTGTCTCAGTTTTAACAATTACTCTCATATTTATGGAACTATCAGCTAATTCTGTAACACCTAAGACTTGCGGGTCTTCAAGTATCTCTGGAAAAATCTTTCTAAGCTTTGGTAATTCTTTTTTCAATAAATCTATAGTTTTTTGAATATCTTCTTTATAAGCAATTCCAAAATCGATAATACCTATTGATGGTGATAAAGAATAATTAATGGTGTTTTCAATACTACCATTAGAGAAAATCTTAATATCTTGTTTCCAATTTTTAATTTTAGTACTCTTTAAGCCTATATCGATTACTTCTCCTTTAAAACCATTTATTTCTACTATATCTCCGACATCAAAATGATGTTCAAAGATAATAAAGAAACCGGAAATAATATCTTTAATTAAACTTTGTGTTCCCATACCTATAATAATTCCTAAAACTCCGAGTCCGGCTAAAGCTGGCATTACATTAACGCCCCATAATGCTAATACAACTAGTAAAGCAATTATTTCGACTGTATAGGTAATCAAACTTTGAACAACTTTTAATATTGTAATCATTCGTTTTTGTTTGGATTCAGCTTTTTTTGATGTCTTCCTTACAAAAATACTAAAAACTCGTAGTACTAACATAGCTATAAAAATGGTAATAGCGGTACCTATTAAAGCTCCTAATTTATCTATAAATCCTTGTTGGACTGAAACCCATAAGGTATTTGCTTCGGCGATTAAATCATACCCAAACATCCACATGATAAAGCCTATTATAACAAGCAATATTAATATATCTAAACCATAAAGTAAAAGCATCCATTTTTTCATGATTACTTGTTTGTTGATTAATTTATTAATAAAAATTGTAAGCCAAATAAAAAATATTATTACCGCTACCGTTAATATAATAGATAAGCTCGTTGAAAATGTTAAAAACATATTTCCACCTCATTTTATATGAATATACTAATTATTGTACTAAAGAATTGAATTAATTACAAATATATAAATCTTTTTTAAAAAAATAGAAAGATCTATATATGAAAAATATTATTAGTAATTATATATAAATATAAATAAACGTAATAATATTCTTAATTATTATATGTAGATATCTTCTTTTTTACAACATTGATGCGGAGAATATATATCTTATTATTTCATTGATAAGGAAAAGCTATTTATTTAAAAATACATTTTTGTTTGATTAATTTTTCTAAATATTTTCTTGGGTCTGCTAAAGATTCCTTCTTAGTAGCAACTGTAGGAACCACAGAAATAATTTCATCAAATATTTCAGGCATTGATGAAATTGATGTTAGTGCAAAAATCCCAATTACTTTTTTATTATGTTTTTTTGCTAATCGGGCTATTTTTACTGGTGCTTTACCGTTCAAGGATTGATGATCAAAGCTACCTTCTCCTGTAATAACTAAATCTGCGTATTTTATTCTTTCTTCTAAATTTGTTGCATCACTTACAATTTCAAATCCGCTCAATAGTTTAGCTCCAAGAAAAGTTATTAATCCATATCCTAATCCACCAGCGGCACCTGCTCCAGCTTCGTTAGAATGATCTACTCCTAATTCTTTAGATACTACATTTGCATAGTGAATCATATTTTTTTCTAGTTGCTCTATCATTTTTGCATCTGCACCTTTTTGTTCGCCATATATGTATGAACATCCGTTTTTACCTAACAATGGATTGTCCACATCACAAGCAACTTCAATAAATACATCTTTTAATTTATGATTTAATCCTGATATATCTATTTTTTCAACAAGACCAATTGAGTACCCATTCAAAATTTTTATTTCTTTGTTATCTTTATCATAAAATTTAACACCTAAAGATTTAAGCATTCCTGCTCCTGCATCATTAGTTGAACTTCCACCTATACCAATTATTAGTTTTTTAGCTCCTTCTTCTAATGCATCATTAATAGTTTCTCCTAATCCATAAGATGATGTTTTAAATGGATTTAATTCATTTTCTTTTAGTGTTGCTATTCCTGAGGAAAGTGCTATTTCCATGATTGCAGTCTTTCTATTGTTACATAAACAATAATAGGAATCGATTTCGTTTCCTAAGGCTCCATGTATTTTTATTTCCTTTTTTTCACCCTTTATTGCATACATTAAAGAGTCAACTGTTCCTTCGCCGCCATCACCAGTAGAAATAATATCTACAGTGTTATTTTCTTTATCAATATATTTATCTATTAGTTTAGCAACTTCAATTGAAGATAGTGTTCCCTTAAATGAGTCTACAGCAATAATAATTTTCATTTAGTTACTCCTTTTTTGATACACCTTTATTTTATGATTATAATCACTTTTTTGTGATTTTTTTATTTTTTTACCTTTTGACATACTTATCGCTTGCTTTCATATAATATATTATATCAATTTATAACATAGAATGTTATATTACACATAATAAAAACACACCGATAATTCAGTGTATTTTATTCCTTTATAACAAAATTTATATTATTGTCTATAAAGTAAAGTCGCTATATATAAAATTGAAAAATCTCTCAATTTTCTAGGATCATATCCAGTTAATTCTTTTATTTTTTTCAACCTATATTGAAGAGTATTTTTATGAATATATAATTCCTTACTTGTTAGATTAATTGATCCATCATTTTTAGAGAAAACTATTAACATTTCACTCCATTTTTTTATTGTAGATGGTTCTATATTTCCAAATACTTTACTTAGATAAGCTTTTTTATATGTTTCATCAATATCTGATAAAATTAATTCTAGATCAAAATCTTTTAAAGTCACAATTTCAAATCTCAGCATTTTTATTGCTAAATATACTAATCTTTCAGCATTAAGATAATTTATATAAATTTCTGAAATATCATTTATCTCTTCTGAATAACCAATAGCTAATTCAACAGAGTATTTTTTAGTAAGATACTCTTTTATGTCTTTAAGCTTATTTATTGAAGTCGATTTTAATAATAATACAAAATTCTTTTGATTATTAACAACTATTTCATCATGGTGTAATCTTTTTTTGATAGAATTAAAAATCATTTTTCTTATGTTTATATTATCAAATGGTTTGTCTTGAAGCTTTATTACCACTACTCTTTTAATACTTTTTAATTCAATATTGAATGAATTAGCTATTGAAATTATTGAATCAATAGGTTCTCTATTATTAATCAATAGTCCTACAATATACCTATCATTTTCTTCTCTAATTTCTCTTTGGTCTCTAAAATAAAATTCTTTAATGAGAATTTCTGTCATTTTAACAATAACAGAGGAGAATTTTTTAATCTCATCATATTCTCCTGTAATTCCAATTGTGGCTATAATTTCATTTTCAAATTTAACAGGATAATTTATTCCTACTTTCGTTCCAAGATATTTATCGCTAGAATAAACTATTACTGGTGATTTAGTTTCATATACTTTTTTAGACCCTTCATGAAAATGACCAATTCTAGATGGGTCTGTTGAAGCTATAATTATTGAATCCAAATCGATATAATTTATATCATGATTAATTACACCTTTAAGGTTTTCAACAATATTTATCGCCTGTTTAGATGAGATCTTCATATAATCACCTCTAAATTATACTAACATAAATCATCAATAAATTGAAGAACAAGCTTCAACTCGTCCTTTAGATACTTTTTTTTATGATTAAGTAATCTACATAAAATTGATTTTTCAACGAAGATTTTTTTAATTATTATACTTTTTAATATAATCCCACACTCTTCTTACAACTCTTGCATGGTTTAGCTTATATCCTAAAGCTCTAGTTTTTACTTCATCAAATATTTTTTGTGTTAATAATGCACTTAATTGCGCTTCTAAAGCAGTTCTTCCCATATTAGGGGTTTCAATAAACGGTTTCAATTTTTCTGCTCGAATCTTTTCATTTTCAATATCAATCTCAGACACATATTCGGTTGTTTTATACATAGAATAATCTTCTTTTACAATATTATCTAATACATTAACAAATACTGTATGTGATTTATAATCTAGTTTTTCCAAATATAATTTAAATGTTTTGATTTCTTTTTTACCTAATTTAATTTTATTGGAAATATCAGTTTCTTTTTCTTCTAAAAAATTAGTTTCTGTAATTTTATTAATCTTTAAATCAGAATTGATAACAAGATTTGTTTTTTTGCTAGTTGTATTATAGACTCTTAACAGTAGAGCCTTACCATCTAATGATCGTTTTATACCCGTTACTTTTACATTATAATCAAAAGATTCAAACGAAACAAAACTCATTTCTTTTGGTAAATCTCCTTTTGATTCTTCGGTTTCAAAGATTATTGGATCCGTATTAAAGGCATCTGCTTTTTTAATAACTTTTCCTTCTTCATAATTACCTTTATGTGGATAAACTGCATATTTAAATTTCATTTGTCTTAAACATTGTGCATCTGGAGTATATATTTTAGGACCAGCATCACCTAATCTTGAATTAATTTCATCGGCAACCCATTCAATACCTCTAAATAATGTAAGTTCAATAACATTATTTTTCTCATTTATAGTAAACTCTGGCAATCCTTTATCAAAAACCGCTAATCCTTTTTTATCATCGCTAATATCAACAAATTCACGATGAGGAAATATCCGATTTGGTTTAG
>JAOZSU010000211.1:0-2592 GCA_029939475.1 Mycoplasmatota bacterium
TTTATTGTTTAGCATTTTAATAATATTATCTGTAAAAGTAATCCAACCATAATCACGATGTGATAAAGGTTGGTTCTTTCTTACTGATAAAACAGCATTTAATAATAATACACCAGATTCCCCCCATTTTGTTAAATCTCCTGATGTAGGTTTTTTACAACCTAAATCTGTAATCAATTCAGAAAATATATTTACAAGAGAAGGTGGAGTGTCTATTCCTTTTGGAACGGAAAAAGCAAGTCCCATAGCTTGTCCTGGATTATGATAGGGATCTTGTCCTAAAATTAATACTTTTGTATTTTTATATGAAGATAAGCGAAAAGCATCAAAAACATGGTTTATTGGTGGATAGCAAATATGTTTATTATAATCTTCCTTTACTTTATTAGTTAAACTAATAAAGTATTCTCTATTAAACTCTGGTTCGAGTAATTTATCCCAATCATTACCAATCATTTTATTTTCTGTGCGAACAATTTTGCACCTTACAACCTTTACATTCTAAATCTTCATCACAAACTTCAGGCTTTTCTGTTATACTGTCCCAATAATAAGAGAAAACATATAGCCCAACCAAAAAAACAATAATCACAATAGCAATTATATAATTCCACATTTCAACTAGCCTACTTTCTCAACCATAGATTTGATTGTTTTTAATAAATCTTTTACTTTTCTTTGAGCATCTTCTAAACTAGACCCTATTACTCCTGCATATATTTTAAGTTTAGGTTCAGTCCCAGATGGTCTTAAAACGAACCATGAATTGTCTTTTAAAATATATTTAATAACATTGGATTGATATAAATCAATATCTTCTACTTCATCGCCAATAAAGCGTTTTAATAAGAAATAATCTTCTTTAACAGACACTTCAATTCCATTTATTAGAGATAAGGTTTTAGTTCTAAAATTATTCATTATTTTAGCGATTTTTTCTTGGCCTTCTTTTCCAAGTAAATGAATATTTTCTAAACCTTCATAATAATAACCATATTCTTCAAATATATCATTTAGCTTATCAACGAGAGTTTTTCCTTCTTCATTATGATAAAAATTAGCAGCTTCTGAAATAAATAACATAGCTTGTAAGGAGTCTTTATCTCTTACAAAATCTTTAATAACATAACCATATGATTCTTCATAGCCAAATATAAATTCTCGCTCATCTTTTTCTAAAAATCTCGCTTGTTCACCAATAAATTTAAATCCCGTTAAAGTAGAAAATACATCCATTCCGAAACTTCTCGCAATTTTAGCACCTAAATCAGAGGTTACGATTGTATTAAATACAACCCCTTTTTTAGGTAATTTAGCTGTTTTCTTTAATTCATTTAACAAATAATATATCATGATAGCTCCAGTTTGATTACCATTTAGATATATAAATTCATCATTATGCTTTACAGCTATACCTAATCTATCCGCATCCGGATCAGTAGCTATCAATAAATCAGCATTGATTGCCCTACCTAAGTCTTCAGCTAATTTAAAAGCTGATTTCTCTTCAGGATTTGGAAGTTTTACAGTTGAAAACATGGGATCATGAACCATTTGTTCTTTCACTGGATAAACCAAATACCCCATTTCCTTCAACAATCTAGAACCGAGTTCTGCGCTAGTTCCATGTAATGGAGTAAAGACTATTTTTAACGGTTTTTCTATTTCGGGATAAATTGAAACAGTTTTTACAGCATTAAGATATGACACGTCCATATCCTCGCCTAAAAATTCTACCAAATTATTAGCTAATAAATCAGTGAAATCTAATACTTCAATGGAAAATAAATCAGTAATTTCGTTGACATAACCTATTATCTCATTTGCGTAATTTGGTGTAAACTGGCAGCCAAATTCATCATAAATTTTATATCCATTATATTGAGGCGGATTATGACTAGCTGTAATAACAATACCAGCTAAAGCATGAGTTTCTCTAACCGCAAAGCTTAACTCAGGTGTTGGTCTTAAATCATGAAACAAGTAGCTCTTAATTCCATATGCACCCAAAACCATAGCTGATTCTTTGGCAAATTCTTTTGACATCTTACGATTATCATGAGCTATTACTACTCCTCTAGATAGTTCGCTTTTTTCATATGTTTTACATAAGTATTTAGCTAATCCAGCATTCGCTCTTCGTATTGTATAGATATTTAAACGATTAGTTCCAGCACTTAAAACTCCTCTCATTCCTCCAGTTCCAAATGATAGGTTGGTATAAAACATATCTTCGAGTTCTTTATCTGTTTTTCCTTCCAAATCTTTTCTAACAAACGTATCTAATTTTTGATATTGAAGCCACTCTTCATAGACTTTTTTCCACATATTAGTTTCCTTTCATAGAAAATACTTTTGATAAAACAAAAGTATTTTAAAGTATGTAATCTACTATATTTTCTTTTCTTGGTTTTGGTTCTTGTTCATCTTCGGCAGGATATCCAAAACAAATTGAAATATCATTTTCATAGTTTTCAGGGATTTTTAATGCTCGATTTATATCAGCCTTGTTTTTTTGGCGATACATATATCTTGTCTCACCAATTATACAAGAACCAATCCCCATAGATTTTGCGGCTAAAGCCATATTTT
>JAOZSU010000212.1:0-2577 GCA_029939475.1 Mycoplasmatota bacterium
TTGAGTGTTTGCTAAACACCATTTTAATATTGGGTTGTTGTTATAATTCACGAGATTATTCTTTAGATCAGCTTCTAGTATTTTCATTGGTTCTGAAAGTGAGTAAATCCCTTGTCTAACTTTCTCCATATTAAATCCTAAGTTTTCCATTTCTTTTATCCAATACTGTGAATTCCAAGGGTCGTATCCAACCCATAATGGTCTAATTCCATATGTTTGTATCATTTTCATAAACCATTGTGTAACCAAAGTAAAATCATTTTGATTACCTTCAGTTAATGTAATTAGTCCTCTTTTAATCCAAATATCATATGGAACATTATCTTCTTTGATCCTTTTTTCTACTACTTCACTTGGCATAAAGAAATGTGAAATAACATACTTCTTACTGTATTCCCTTTTTTGAATCACAAGAACTGCGGCTGTTAAATCTGTAGTTGAGGATAAATCAACTCCAGCTATTGCATAAGTATCTCTTAAGTCATCATTGAATATTTTTCTTCATTGTTTAGATCATCAAACGATAACCATGAACCAGAATCAGCTTGTTTAATATTAAAGTCTTTACAGAGCATCGTTACTCTTGTGGATAAGTCATGTTTTGATTTATTCATGACATCTTCTAAATAATTGTTTAATTTTACTACTCCTAAACTTGGATTTGATTTCTGCCATGTTGTTGGATCATCATAGATTTCTTTTGTTGAATCTTGTGTATATAACCAAGGTAATACTCTTTCATCCTGAATTTCACCTTTCAACATCTTTCTACAATAATCTAATTTATTATCTAAAAACCCACCCACTGTTGTACCTTCAGTGGTTATGATAAATATAAGTGGTTCTTTCTTAGTTGATTGTGATTGTTTAATTGCATCATAAACTTTAGAATCAGTCATCTCATGAACTTCATCAATACAACCAACTTCAATATTGTAACCATCCTTGTTTCGTGATTGAGCTGATAATTTCTTGATTTTGTTTTTAGTCTTTGGAGAATAGATATGATAGATGTTTTTCTTGCTTCTTGTTTCTTTAGATAAAGCTGGAGATTGTTCTCTCATATTATTAATCTCTTCAAATAATATATTAGCTTGCTCTGTGGTATTTGAAGCACATACAATATCCACTCCACCTCTTGATAGAAAGAATTCAGCTAAATCATTACCAGCAATGAATGTTGTCTTACCATTCTTTCTAGCTACTAGCAGTATTACTTCGTTAAACCTTCTTAATCCTGTAGTTGCTATTTTAAATCCATAGGCAACTTGAATTATTACTTTTTCCCAAAGCTCAAGTATAAATCTTTTTCCATTAAATGGAGACTTTGTGTGTTTACAAAATGTTTCAATGAAATCAATTCTTAAATTACCAGGCTTTTCATCATACACATATCTTGGATTATCTAAATCATTTATTAATATATCAAGTTCTGTTTTTAATTCTTCTCCAACTATAATATTACCCTTTTGGATTTCATTGTAATACTCGACTAAATAGTTCATTCATTTGCTCTCTTAAGAAATTCATCAAATGCATCATCTCCATCATCAACTTGTGTTCCGAGTATTGAATTTAGTGTTTTAATTACTGTACCATATGAATTTACAAGTTTTGTGTAATACTTAACAGCTTCAGTTTGTCGTTGTGCTCCTTTATTTGATATTTGTATAGCTCCATATTTTCTTATTTGATTTTGTAACTTATCAAGTTCCACTTTCATAAATGCAGCTTGATAAATTAAGTTATCTACTAACTCTTTCTTTGATTCATCAACCAAAGAAAAAAGCGACTTTAATCGCTTGTATTCTTTATTAATCATATTTCTTTATTCCTTAACAGCTGAAATCAAATTTGATTCTCGCCATTTTTTAAACTCTATAATGTCCATATTAACTAGTTCAATACAAATACGTAAAACAGCAAAATCATCTACCAAACCTATGCCCGGGATAAAGTCTGGAATCAGATCTGTTGGCACAACTAAATAAATTAACGCACTAACAATTGCGATTATTGACTTAACTGGAATCTTCGTATATTTTTTACTAACATATGCTTTTACCATTTCAATCAAAACTGGAATGTTTGCAACTTTCTCCGCAATTTTAGGGTATGATTGTAGTTTCTTATTTAAGTTCGAAAACAAATTATTTATCTTATTACCATCATTTAAGACTTTTTCTGCGTTACTGAAACCTTTTTCTAACTGAGCAAATGCCTGTTTATCAAGTAAAGATTTTTTCATTATATTCTCCCTCTTATATAGATTTCTACCTCTTATAATAATTATAACATTATTCAAAATAGAATTCACTAATTTTCAAAAAATCTGCCTCGTGTTTTTTAAGCGCCCACCTACGCGGTACCCTTCGCATATAAATAATTGGCATTGGGGCGGGGGTCATTTTTCTAAAAATAAGTCTAAATACTCTTTTAATTTCTCCATTGGTTCATAACATACTTTATAATTGTCCTCACAAACTAAGAACTGATTACAAAATATACTTGCATGTACTTGTTCGATGTTATCTTCATAGTAACCTTCTTCACTCATGACAATATCTACACTTTCAA
>JAOZSU010000213.1:0-778 GCA_029939475.1 Mycoplasmatota bacterium
TACTTTGATGAATTTATAAATATTCTTATAAACATTGATTTTCCAAGAAGTCCAGGTATTAAAAAAGACAATCCTATAAAAGATGAATTTAAGAGATACCATAAACTATTAAAAGATCAATTAATTCAAATAAAAACTATTTTTGAAACCTCTAAAGCTACATCAAAAACAGTTTTAATAAATAATGTTTTAAAAACTAAATCACTCTCTTTAGAATTGCTAAACCTTACAAAACAATACCTAAATTTATTACAAGTTGAAAAGAAGAAACAAAATCTCTACGACTTTAGAGATATCTTTGCATTTGCGATTAAGTTGCTTGAAGAAAACCCTGAAATAAGAGATTATTATAAATATAATATAGTAGAGATTATGGTTGATGAATATCAAGATACTAATGATTTACAGGTATATTTTCTTAACCTAATAGCTAATAATAATTTGTTTATGGTAGGTGATATGAAACAATCAATCTATGGCTTTAGAGACGCAAATCCTAAAAACTTCCTTGATAAATACCATGAATATTCAAAAACTAACAAAGGCAAAGTAATAGATTTAAGAGAAAACTTCAGATCAAGAAAACAAATTATTAAAGATATTAATCTCTGTTTTACCCATACTATGGATGAAAAAATAGGGGGGAAGAAATTAGGTAATGGAAAAGTAAGTCGAGCTATTTTTGTGGCAGATTCCTTAACAAAAGAGATGAATGGAATTATTTCTAATTTTTCAAATAAGGGTAATATCGATTCTTTAAAAGTTCTAATTACAGCAG
>JAOZSU010000213.1:788-2573 GCA_029939475.1 Mycoplasmatota bacterium
AGGGGGAATTAACTATCAAGATAATCAAAGTCTAATCTTTGGTTTAACAGAATACAAAGCAGAAGATAAATTTGATAATTATGGAATTCAATTAATAAGATATAATTCCAAAACAGAAAAAGAAGCTGACCCTTTATTAAACAGAACAAAGATTGAAATAAAGCTTTTAGCTTCTGATATTTTAGAGAGAATTCAAAAAAAGAAAATATTGAATATAAAAACAAAGAGCTTTCGCCCTTTAAGATTTAGTGATATAGCTATATTAATTGATCGTAAAACCGATTTTAATCAGATATCTAAATATTTAAGCAACAATGGTATTCCAGTAAATCTATATAGTAAAGAACCTTTTTTAGTAAGTGAAGAAATGTTATTTTTGACAAGCTTTTTAAAACTTATCCGTTGTTTTTATGATGAAGAGTATTTAAAAGATAATTTTAAACAGGTATTTTATTCAGTAACGAGGTCATTCGTTTATCAAATTAAAGATGAAGAAATAATTAGTTTTTTAATAAAAGAAGAGATAAAACAGCTAGATGACTTAAAGGTATTAAAAAAATATAAAGAATTCACTAAGATTTATGAAACAATTTCATATTTATTAGAAATAATGTTTGATTTACCGCTATACGACTTTATTTTAGAAGTATATCAAACAATAAATCTATACCATGCCTTAAAATATCTTGATAATCCTAGTGAAAAAGAAGAAAAACTCGATTTCTTCTTAAGAAACATTAAAGGTTTTGAATGCTTTAATTTTGATGATTTGATTGCTTATTTAGATGATATAGAACAACACTTTGATTGGGATATTGAATATTCGCAAGAAGAAAAAGATATCGACGCAGTTAAAATTATGACTATGCACGCTTCTAAGGGCTTGCAGTTTCCTCTAGTATATTTATTAGGGTTATCTAAAAAATTTAATTTTGAAGATAATAAAGACTTCTTCATCTGTGATAATCATTACGGAATAATCACTAATGTAATAGAAGAAGGATATTATCCAACTTTTATGCGCTATTTATATTTAGAAAAAGCTAGGAAAGAATATATATCTGAAAGAATTAGATTGTTTTATGTGGCGCTTACTAGAGCTAAAGAACATATAATTATGATAGTTGATGATGAAGCTATTAAAGAAGACAAAAAAAGTCTAGATGAAACAGGATATGTAGATAGCTATATACGTATGAAATATAATTCTTATATGGATTTTTTATCTTCAACTACCATATTTAATAGAAGTCATTCATATATACCAGAAGTAAATTTAAATAAAGATAAAAAAGAAAACATTATTAATTCTAAGAAAATTATAAATATTAAAAGTTTTAATTTTAATCCAAAGCCAAAAACTAAAAAAGCTTATTCTAAAAAAAATAATAATATTTTAAACGATGAAATTATTGAATCTATTACCTTTGGTGATTATATACACCATATATTAGAACAAGTCGATTTCTATAATTTAGAGGATAGCCTTAAAATGATTAAGGATAACAGATTAAAGGAATCTTTAAACTATTTAGTTAATTCAGAATTGCTTGATTTAGAAATGCATCCTAAGATTTATCAAGAATGGGAATTCTATGATAATTCTTTAGATACGTTAAAACATGGTATAATTGATTTGTTAGTAGAGTATGATAATATGTTTTATATTATTGATTATAAATTAAAACATATTGATGATGAAGCATACAAAGAGCAATTACAGGGGTATTTTGATTATATATCAAGTAAAACAAACAAAGAAGTTCGTTGTTATTTATATTCAAT
>JAOZSU010000020.1:0-9695 GCA_029939475.1 Mycoplasmatota bacterium
TATCTTTAGGTATCAATTTTATACACAACCATATTAAAAATGGAAGAATTATTAAATCGTCAAGATATCCTAAAACTGGAATAAAATCAGGGATTAAGTCGATTGGCGATAAAAAGTATCCAATGGTAATATATCCTATAGCTTTAGCGAACCACGGTGTTTCTTTTGATTGAATTGCAATATAAATTTGAGATATTTTTATAGTAAGATTTTTAATTCGTTCTTTTAATTTTTCTTTATCCTTTTTCATTTAATATCACCTTTTTAAATACTATACCTCTATTTGAGATAAAATACAACAATTTACAAATGAAAAAAAGCAGCTGAAATATTCAACTGCTTTTATTATAATATTACTTCAATGTTCTTTTGCGTTTTGGTTTTAAAGCTAAATCTGGATTGTTTAATTTAATTGCTTCACGTATTTCTTTTGCATAATCAGATTGTTTTTTCTTTTTAGATTTTTGATAAAGATAATTATCAATTTCCATAGCTGCGCGATGACCATCAGCTACAGCTGTAATAATATCTGGTCCTCTAAAGATATCTCCACCGATAAACAACCAATCAATTCCTTCAACGTGTCCAGCTTCATTAGCTTTTATCTTACCGCGTTCAATTGTAAGTTTTTCTTTCAAGTCTTCAGGTAAGAATGAATAGTCTGGAGCTTGTCCAATTGAGAAGAATACTTGTTCTCCTTCTAAAATTGTTTCTTGGTTTTTATCAAATTCAGGGCTAAATCTTCCTGATTCGTCAAATACTCTTGTACATTTCCAAACGCGTAATCCTTTAATTTTACCATTTTTAACGATTACTTCTTGTGGTCCATTTCCTAAATGTAACTCGATTCCTTCTTCTTTACCTTCAATATATTCATCGTCACTACCTGGTAAAATATCTAATGTTTCTAGAGATGTTAATTTGACATCAGCTTTACCATATTTTTGAATTTGAATACGAACTAAGTTTCTAGCAACATCGAATGCTACATCTCCACCACCAACAACAACAGCGGATTTTTTAACATTCATATCTTCTAAACTAATTTCTCCTCTAGCAAAATCTCTAGTTAAAGGTAAGAAATCCATAGCTCCCATAACATCTTTATGGTCAGCTCCAGGAATATTTAATTTTCTAGCCGTAAAGAATCCTGTACCTAAGAATACTGCGTCATATTCTTTATGTAATTCATCTAATGTTATATCTTTTCCTACTCTAGTATTTACATGAATATTAACTCCAATTTTCTTGATGAAATTAATATCCTTTTCTACTGCATAATCAGGAATTCTGTATTGAGGAGCCCCATAGCTCATAACGCCTCCAGGGCGACTCTTTTCTTCAAATACATCAACATGGTATCCTAAACCTCTTAAGTAATAAGCAACACTTAAACTTGCAGGTCCAGATCCAGCAATAGCTATTCTAGCATCAATAACTTCTGATACTGGTTCGTTAAAGATTTTTTCATACATATCATCTGGAGCGCTATCGATAATATAGCGTTTTAACCAACGAATAGCGATAGCTTCTCCGCGTTTAGCGATAGCACAAGCTGTTTCACAGTTGTGAGTACAAACTCTACCACAAACTCCAGGTAATGGATTGGTTTCATAAATTTGTCTTAATCCACCTTCAATATCATCTTCCCATATTGCTTTAATATATTGAGGAATATTCATTTGAACTGGACATGATTGTGTACAAATACCGCATTCTGCACATCGTGCAGCTTCTTGTTTAGCATATTCTTTTGAATATCCACGTACTACTTCTATATAACTCTTAACGCGTTCCTCTGGAGAAACATGTTCCATAGTAACTCGTTTTAAGTCAAGCAATTCAGTAGTTTCTGTCTTTTGATATCCAAGTTCAACTTCATGATCTTGGAATGTTTCAGTAGGCATTAATTTAAAGCTACTAGGATTAGAATCTGCGAATACATATTCTTTAGTCATTTTTAAAGAACCAGTAGTACATGTATCTACACAAAGTCCACAGAAACAACATCTACCATAATCTATTACTGGTCTTTGTTGGAATTCTCCTGCTTTACGTGGTAAATCATGTCTTGGAACCATTTCAATTGCGTCTGTTGGACAAATTTCGCCACAAGTTCCACAACCAATACATTTATCCCAATCATTAATATGAAAACCTCTAATATTATCAGGTGCTGTTCTTGGTTTTGAATCTTTAATTGCGTTTTTTCTTATAGGATTATTTTTATTTAAATAATCAGCATTTTTCTCAGTAAAAATAGTATCTAATGGGTGTGATAATGGTTTTTTAAATAGGTATTTAAAATGTCTTAATGGTTTAAATATACTAGATTTTGGATATTTCTTTTTCTCTTCCATCATATTCTCCTATCTATCAATTTCTGGAGCGCAAATTCCCATTGTGCTCACCCAAAGAGGAGCATCATCAATACGAATACCAGGTAAATATTTTTCAATACCTAGCAATCCTTGTGGATAGCTTGCCCCACGCACACCAACACGATATGGATGTATTCCACCATTAGACACCATATAATAACCAAATTCACCTCTACTAGATTCTATAGGGCTATAAACATATCCCTTAGGAACAGTCCAACGCATTGATTGTCCACGTCCTGGTTTTACTCTAACAGGACCTTCTGGCATCTTTTCTAAACATTGTCTGATAATGTTTATTGATTGTTGTACTTCTTTAATAGTAATATCTAAACGAGCTCTTGCGTCACTATAATCTGATACAGGAACTTCAAATTCAACTTGATCATATCTTGCATATGGAACTACTTTTCTTACATCATATTTTTTATTTACAGTTGATCTCATACCAATTCCAGTAATACCAACTTCCCAAATTATATCTTCAGTTAACATAGCCACATCTTTAATTCTTTTTAATTCTGATGCATTATCAACACCTAAGTCTCTATATTCAGGCAATCTTGATTCTAAATCATCTAGGTATTCAATAATATCTTTTTCAATACCTTCCGGTAATTCTTTTCTAACTCCACCAATTACAATGTATTGGTGATAAACTCTTCCACCCGTTATTTTTTCAAATATATCAAGGATTGAATTTCTATCAGCGTGAGAATGATACATTAACGTATAGTTACCAGTCAATCCTCCAAGCCCACCATAAGACATAAGATGAGTTGAAATTCTCGCAAATTCGAGAATAATCATTCTAATCCAATGTGCTCGTTCAGGAACTTCAAGTTTTAATAATTTTTCTACGGCTGTAGCAAAAGCCATTTCATTAATATCAGGTTCAGGAACACATACACGTGGAATTAAACTAATGTTATTAACCCATAATTTAAGTTCCATTTGTTTTTCAAATCCTCTATGTAACATACCTGGTAACATATATGATCTTTTAATAATGTCACCATCGACGAACATATGAACTGAAGCGTTACCATGCATTCCGGGATGTTGAGGCCCTAAAAACAATTTCATTTCTTTCATTGTTTTTTACCTCCTGTTCTTAATGATTCAGCTCTTCTTTCTCTTTCTTCTCTTCTTTCTTTGTAGTGATTATTAGGATCTTTCACAGAAAATTCTTGCGGATATTCACGAGAAGAAAATAATTTATCGCTATAAGCTCCTGGATCAAAATCTTTTCTAAGAGGAGGGATATCATCCCAATTTTCTAATATTAATTGTTTTTCATAGTCAGGATTTCCTGGGAATTTAATTCCAAAGAATTCATGAGCTTCTCTCTCATAATACTTAACACCTGGAAAAATAGGTAAAATTGAATCCATAACTGGATTATCTCTATCTATTTTAGTGCGCAATTGAATATAAACTGGTTTATCCCAATTGAATAAGATATAAACTAATTCGAACTTATTTTCTTCAGGCCAATCTACAGCGCTTAGATAAGATAATTGTTTCCACCCAGATGATTTTAAAACAGTTAGTATATGATGAACATCTGCTTGTTTTATTTCAAAAGCTATCTGTTGTTTATCCACTACTTCAGTTTTGATAATTGTTATTGTTTGCTTTACTAAATTTTCTACAAACTCAAGATTATTGGTGGAATTCGTCATGGATAATCACCTCCCCAAGCACTCTCTTTTGATTGCTTTTATACCAATCATTATTTTTGTGGTATCTTTTCCAGCCATCAGCTGTTTTGTTTTTGATGCCTTCCATTAAATCAACAAATCCATTTAATATTGATTCAGGATTTGGCATACAACCAGCCACATAAATATCTACTGGAATGTATTGATCCAATTGATTAATAACTGCGTATGAATCGTGATATATACCACCATTTATTGGGCATGAACCAAGAGCAACTACATATTTAGGTTCACTCATTTGTTCATATGTATATATAAGTCGTCTTAAAGTTTTTAATGATAAATATCCAGATACCAAAAGAATATCTGCCTGTCTTGGAGTTGCCATAGGCCCCATTCCAAGACGTTCCATATCATATGCGGTAGTCATAGCTGGTGGTAATTCCATTGCACAACAACCTGTACAATACATTAATAACCAAAGAGAATTTCTTCTGAAATAGTCTCCTACTTCCCACCATTTACGATCAATTTCTGCTTTTGTCATAGTTCTTTTTGGTGCAAATTTTGTACTCAACATATTAAATCACCCATCCAAAATATATTGCTATAACTGCTTGAGTTACAGCCATTAATAATGGCCATTTATAGAAGAATGTAACTACTTGATCTATTTTGAAACGACCATTTACATTTGATATTAAATTAACAAATGTATATACAGTAAAGTATTTTACTAAAAATTCAACAATATTTGTAGCTCCTCCTAAGAATAGGTGAACAAACAAACTAACTTCAATGAATACTGAAATTTCATGAAGAATAAACAACATACCTAATTGTTTACCACCATATTCAACCATAGGGCCAGATGCAATTTCTGCAGGTGCTATGTAAGTTTCAAAAGGTTTTTTACCTAACATACCCATAAGTGAAATTACACCTACAATTCCTCCTAAAGGTAAAGCGATTATAAACCAATTATTACCGGCAGCTTGTTGGAATAGTTGAATTCCAGTCATCGAACTTGTACCTGAAATATTAATTATGGTTAAGACAACAATTAAGAAAGGCACTTCATAAGCTAACATTGTAGTTAAAGCTCTCATAACCCCAATACTTGCCCAAGGGTTACCAGAACCACTTGCGCTCATTGCCATACCAAGCATTCCTACTGCCATTAAGTAAACAAAGATAAAGAAGTTATCATAGTTTTGAAAAGCTACAAAACTAGAAGTGATTGGCATGAACATTGCTGTTCCTATAATGCCTCCAAGAGCCATTATGACACCAAAATCAAAAATCCAGCCATGAGTTACGCTTCTTTTACTTAATAATTTAAAAATATCAATAAATTCTTGGTACCATCTAGGTCCATATCTTTTTTGTAATCTACCAACTATTTTACGGTTAAACCCAGCTATTGATGTTTGTAAAACAAAACCAAAGAAGGCAACACCGATACCTACTAATATATTAACAATCATAGTACTTCACCCCACAATAATAAGATGATTATGGTAATAATCCAAAACAGAGTTGTACCAATGTTTTTCGACATGAAAAGATATTTACCAAAGTTACCAATTTCTTTCACTTTTTCTGCTAAAGCAGTATAAAATTTTGTCATCCAATTGCTTTGTTTTTCATATAAACGTTCCAATGGAGCGTAAAAATCAACAGAGTAATGTAATAGATGTTCATCGTGTACAAAGTTAGCTGCTGTATAAGTATCCATTAAATCTACTTTTCTTGATTTTTTCAAAAGAATAAATATTATAAAAGCAATTAATGTTCCGGTTCCAAATACCATAGAAACTAATGTAGGATTTAAAACCCCTTGGCCGCTATATGTATCAATAATTCCACTAGATGTTACATTGATACCAGAAAAGCCAAGTTCTACTATTATATTATTAATATAATTAAGTATTGCTCAAGGGAATGTTCCTGTGTAAACATTTAATCCCATTATTATAAATGTAGGTATTAACATAAGAACTGGTGCTTCTTTAATCCCCTTATATTCAGTTAATTCTTGGCCTAAGAACAGTGAAGCTAAAGGTCTAAATACATATAAGAATGAACCAACACTACCAAAGAATACTGCAATAGCAACTAGAATCATCCCCTTATTAATAACCGCTTGGAAAATCATCCATTTAGATAAAAATCCTCCCATAGGTGGAATACCAGCCATTGATATAATAGCTATTAAATAAGCTAAATAAGTAATTGGCATTTTATGTATCATACCACCAAGTTCTTTCATCTTAGTGGTACCAGCAGCTCTAGCAACAGCTGCAATTGCCATGAATGCTCCAGCGCTAGCTAATGCATGTGCAAGAATATGATAAAATCCACCAGCAAGAGCTACAGAATCTAACATACTAAAAGCTACCAAAATATAACCGCCATGACTCATTGAAGAATAAGCAAGTAATTTTTTAGCATCATCTTCTTTAATAGCCATCAATGTTCCAAATACAATAGATAAACTACCAAGTATCGCAACTATATATTGGCCTACATGCATATCAATTACACCAATAACCCCAGTTGCGGGAACGATTTTAACCAAAGCTAATACTCCAATAAAAGCACCAAGTTTAACCAATGCACCTGATAAAACAGGTGAGAAAGGATGAGGTGCATTACCATGAGCTATAGGTAACCATATATGAAGTGGGAATATCCCTAGTTTTGAAAAAGCTGCAATCAAGAATAAGACAAAAACTAATACTCCTGTAGTTCCATTTATACTAGCTAATCCAATAGAAATATCAAATGTTCCACTGCTTTGATAAATCATGAAAATTCCA
Source organism: Mycoplasmatota bacterium (assembly GCA_029939475.1). Lineage (GTDB taxonomy): Bacteria > Bacillota_I > Bacilli_A > Izemoplasmatales > Hujiaoplasmataceae > 4572-104. The sequence goes on from JAOZSU010000020.1 coordinate 6,868, forward strand.
AGAAGCATAGCTACGCTACCTGCAACACTAAATCCAAAGTAAGTAACTGCTGCTTCTCTGCTTTTTCCTTGAGGTATTAAGAACATAGTCGTCCAAATTATTAGTTCAAAGAAAAAGAATAATTGTAAAAAGTTATCTGTATAAAAAGCTCCTATTATTCCCGCTAAACTTAATAAGAATAATAAGTTATATGAATCTTTATATTTATAATCATCTAAATAGTAAGGATGGAAAAAACTAACCATTAAATATATAAATACAATAATTATTGCAAAATAAAATCCAAGATATGTTTGTGTGAAAGTAAGTCCCGGAATAATATTCACAGTTTCATTTAAGCCCAGGTTAAATCCGTAAGATGCTAATGAAACAAAGACAAACATTACAGAAAATATAGTGAATATTGATCCTAAAGCTGTATTTAATTTTGTTAATAAATATGCAACAATTCCAGCTCCAACAAGGAACAATATTAATAATTCAATATTAGCCATTATTAACCTCCTCCATCACAGTGTCGATAGAATTATCCAAATAACTCAATGGAGTAGAATATGTACCGAATACAAGTAAAGCTAAAGCAATAATAACGAATACAGTTTTAAAAGAGAAATTATATGAAACATTAATTTCTTTATCTCCTTTATACCATAACTTAACTAGTAAGCGTACAAAATAAATTCCTTCAATAACAGAAGCAATTAAGATAATAGCTATTAACCAAATATGGTTTGCATCAGCAAGTCCTGTAAGAAAAGCTAATTTAATTTTGAATCCAACCAATAATGGTAATCCCATTACACTTAATGTAGCTAAAGTAAATGTTACTCCAACAAGAATATTCTTAATGAATAATCCGCGTAAATCTTGTGATTCATCACTGCCGATATCTTTTGTTGCTTTATTAATTACAAGGAACATAACTGTTTTACTCAATGCATTAGCAATTATCAAATAAACAGCCCATATTATAATTCCATTAACGAATAACAAAGCAATAATGCTCGCTTGTGCAACAGAACTAAACAATAAAATTTCTCTTGTTTTAGTAGAAGCAAACGCCATTAAATCACCAGCAAGAATACCAACTGCCAAAATAATAGTTACAACAGTTAATAATGATCCTTGGAAATCAAACAAATTTGTGATTAAACGTCCTAACACAAAACTCATGCTTCCAGCATAAACACTAGCAATCATTGGTCCAGATAAAGTATTAGAATTTCCTAAAACTCCCTTAACCCATGAATTAAATGGCAATAGTTTTGCTTCAACACCTAAGCCAATAAACATCAAAGTAAATGGTAAAATTACTTCTTTATAATTTCCATTTGCTTGAATCAATCTAATCATGCCTACCATGTTCAAAGTTCCATACATTGCATATAGAATAATAACACCAAATAAGAATAAACTACTACCAACAGCTCCAAGCATTAAATAATGGAATGTACTTCTAGGTTTTTTATTTGATGTAGTAATTAAGTAAGCTGCTATTCCAGAAATTTCTAGAAAAACGAAAAAGTTAAATAAGTCATTTGTTAAAACTAATCCATTTAATCCGGCTAAAGCAAGTAATAGAATAGTTCCATATGTTTTATATGATTTTAAATTTAAATAAGTAATTACTAATATTAATGAGTTTAATAATAATAATGCAATTCTTGAATATGTATCTAATAGTAAATTAATACCTAGTGGTTGATTAAATTCACCAATTCTTACAAAACCATCAGGTAAGATAAGTAACAATACGACATTAAAAATACCAACTGCTAATAAAACATAAGAAGACAGTTTCTTCATCATAATGGATAGGAAAGCAGCCAATAAAGGTACGGCAATTAATAATATAGCACTCATGCTGATTCCTCCATTTCATCCAACTCGAAAGTGTTGTAAGTTTTATAAATATTTTTAGCAATCGCAAGTCCTAAAGCTGTTGTCCCAACGCCGATAACAATAGCGGTTAAAACAAGAGCTTGTGGAAGTGGGTCAACAAATACAGAACTCAATTGATTTGTACTTGAAATTATTGGTGCTATTGAATTAGGATCAGAATTGAACCCAATACTGATAATAAAGATATTTAATCCAACTTCCATAACATTTAGAGAAATAATCATTTTAATTACATTTTTATTTGTAAATAATCCGTAAAGGCCAAATACAAACAATATAATAGCTGCGTATTGTATCATGCTGATTCCTCCTCTGTTAAGAAATTATCAACGATTCCGGCAATTTCACTACCAACTTTTAAACCAATTAAAATATAAATAATAGGTATAATTCCTGCACTTAGTAATTCTCCGATATTTCCTGCAGGTAAGAAGTTTTGTAAGAAATACGTAGCCAATACAAGACCTAATAATCCAATAATTACAAATAAACTTCCTGCAACTCCTTCAAGAATCTTAAAGCTTTTAATATTACTTCTAAACTTATCATCTGCTAGATACAATAACAATACTGAACTAGCTATAATAGCTCCACCAGGGAAACCTCCACCTGGTGTTAGATGACCATGTAAAATGATATAAAAACTTGTAACTAAGATAATTCCAAATAATATTTTAGAACCAACCCTTAACATAAAGTTTGGTCTAAATTTTAAATCTAAACGTTCCTGTTTAGGACTGCTCAACATAAATGCAACTCCTAAAGCACTGATAAATAATACTGTTACTTCACCTAAGGTATCAAAACCTCTATAGCCAACAACAATTGCAGTAACGATATTTCCTGATCCAATATCATTTACATTATCTTCAATTAAGTATTGAGATGAAACGCGATTATCAGTGTTCGCACTACCAAACTCAGGA
>JAOZSU010000214.1:0-2567 GCA_029939475.1 Mycoplasmatota bacterium
AGATTCCTTTTTATCTTCTCTAGACTTTTTAGCTTCTTCAAGAGATTTAACTAATGGTTTTCTTGTACCGGTTGCGGATTTAGAAGCAGCTTTTCTAAAAGTAGATATAGATTGAGTTAAATCAGAAACTTCGTTAGATTCACCATCTTTTATATCATCCTGAAAATTATAATTCATATAATTCAATCTCTGAATGGAATAAAAAACTTCATCAACTCGGCATCTTCTGTAAACAGAGCTTCGCCTTCCCGCAAATCGTGAACTTCTTTTATTTGTAAATCGAACAAACTTCCCAGTGCTTCTCCCTGCATCTTTACTCCAAAATAATTAGAAAAAAGGGGAGCATCTTGATTTTTATAAGATGATGTAGCAAGAATTACTACTCTAAAGTTTCGCTCTTTTCTAAGAAGCCATTTTAAATTTGAAATTACAGCATCGCTCATTCCAGAGATTGTTTCTTCAATATTCTGAATCAACAAAACTTTAATTTTGTCTGGTTCTTTAAAACCTCTATGATGTGCCCACGCCGCAATTTCAAGAATTTTAGTTTCAGCACCCCTTGTATATGAGGGGTAAACACCATAAACATCCCAAGTATCTTCAGCATATTCACTTATAATAGTGTAGTCAACATCATTGGAACATAGATGCTTGGTCGATTTAGCAATTGTCTCTAACCATTCTCTACTGGTTTCTTCATTATCCACAACCAGCATATAATTATGTTCTACATTATCAAGCGGGACTAAAAGAGGAGCTTCATCCTCCGCTATACCTAACATCAAACATTCATCTACGGTTCCCACTACTTCGCGGATGGATTTATTGAAAGGTTCTCTGTTAAAGTCAGGATTAATTGATTCTCTTCTAATATCAGATGTTAGACTATCCAACTCAATTAACGCATTATCATACATTTCTTTCAAATTAGACATATTTTTCAACCTCAACTCTCTATTTTGTAAAATTAAGTTTATTAATTTGGGTGAGCGATGGGAGTCGAACCCACGTTTCCATCTTCACAGGATGGAGTATTGAACCACTATACGACACTCACCATATAAAAAAATAACCACATAGAAAAATAAAACCGACCAAGGAGATAAAACTATGTGGTTATTTTAGGTACGCATGGATGGACTCGAACCATCAACCGTTTGCATATAAGACAAATGCTCTAACCAGTTGAGCTACATGCGCTTAATGTATTTTGTTTTTAACTTATATTAATATTACTATAGAAACCAAATCCTGTCAACCCCCAATGTTGCTTGAAATGGTGCTTTTATGTTAAATTTCTATAAATTAAATAACTCCGATGGACAGGTTTTAAAATCAGATGAATGGAAAAATAAGTAAGATTCTTCTTTTATGTCTCCAACGTCTTTCCAAATCTCCTTAAATTTAATATCCAGTTCCCATAAATTGTTCCAGTATAAGTCATATGATTTTGCAGTCCCAATCAAATAAACAATGCGAACAGGAACTCTCTCTCTATCTTGAACCGTTTCATAAGACCCCTTCTGTCGCTTCTTCATTGCTAAGTAACCATTGTTTCTATGAAAATGATGTCTACTTTTTACTTCAATCAACAAAACAAGTCCTAGATTTGACACATAATTTTCTATATCTGGATATGAAACTATGTATTTACCATACTGTTTTCTCTGAGCTTTTCCATCTTCATGCACAAAGAATCTATAATCTCCATTACCATACATACTTGAAAGTCTTAGCAGCTCTTTTTCAGCCCAATTTGTTTTAGACATGGTTGCTTTCCACTTTTGTTAAATTGTTGGCTATTTTTTGTTTCATCTCCATCTCTATCTCTTTGCCTGATTTAACAAAAAATTCAGGATTCTTTTTTTCAAAATCAGGGTCATCTAACTCTGGCGAGATGTCTCCTCTAATTTCGCTTTCTCTTTTATGGTCTACTCCAGCATAGAAAGCCTTTTCTAACACCTCTTCTAAGGTAAATTTTTCTAACAAATTTCCGTTTTTAATGTCTTGAATATACCACTCATAAAATGATTTATCTTGCATACACATAACTCCTTTATTTAATTCACTTAAAATGATAGTTCTATGTTATTATAATCGACAGGTTGGACGTTATTCCCAACTCTTCTATTCTATTCACATTATTTGAAATAGTTTTTGATATATCAGTATTACTGTCTACTAATCACTTGAATGCTGATAACATCATCAAGTAGAGAAATCCAGTTTGAAAGATATAACATGCTTCTGTCGAAAGTACTTAATAATTAACTATATCTAAAGTTTACCATATCATATCTTTAAAGTCAAGCACTTTTTTATCAACTTCGAGATATTCATAGACTACTTTTTCAAATCTCAAGACTTCTTTAAATTTTGCATAAATTCCAATATCGTAATAATCGTTAGATTCGCTATACATTTGAGAAATCCATCTCATTGAAATAAACCAATTCCCAAATTTTAAAATTTGAGTTGTTAATTCATACCATCTGTGTTTGTCTACATTTAATCCATCTTCTATAATATCGAATCCACGCTTGTCATAAATTTCTACTAGAACATCA
>JAOZSU010000215.1:0-2565 GCA_029939475.1 Mycoplasmatota bacterium
ATAGATAATACATATTTAGTTACTCTACTCGCGATATCTTCCCATATCTCCAATGTTCCGTCTTTTTTTATATGGGAATATTTATGTTCCATTATATTCTTAGCGAATGAACTCATTTTAATTGTCATATTTATTTTTTCTCGGTTAAAATGTTTATAGTCCTAAGTATTCATATTTATCTAGTTCTAGCATCTTTTCACAGAAAATATGCCATTCTTTTAATCTATGTTTTTTTCGTTGTTGTATTATATTTCTTATATTTTTATAAGACAACTTGACTATCCTCCTTTGTAAAAAACCTTCAGGAAGATTTGTTTTCAATTTATCGAATTCTTTATTATTTATCATTATATTTAATGAATCTAATATATTAGAATCTATATTATAATTAAAGTTACTATTAGTTAATTTTTGTTTCATTATTGTGTGCATAGTTGATTCGGATTGTTTTGTTATACCAACTCTATATGTATCAAATTGTGACCACCAATATCTAGGTGCTGTTATATCTAACCAAACATCTATACTTTCTAAAAATTTATTATGACCACCATCCAGCTTACATAACTTAAGAGCTACTTTATCCATATTAAGTAAACTTTGATTTTTATTTAAAGATAATCCTAATAACGCTTCATCAAATCCCGCTTCATTTAATATCTTAATTTCCATTTATAAATCCCAAGTTTTTATGAGTTTAACAAAGTTTCTTATATCTCTAGTAAATAATTCTCGGATATAATAATCATGTAATAATTGAAATTTTTCATCATCTATTAAATATTTATTCATTATTGAAGCTGGCCAATTATTGTATTCTAAGTTAAAGTGTCCTCTATCTAGCACACAGTGGGCCATCTCATGGTATACCAAAGCTTTTCGTCTCAATACCGGCATTTTAAACCAAGCTTTCCTATTAATTATTACGGCTCTAGTGTTATTAGTATACACAACACACACCCCGAATACTTCTTTTTTTGTTTTTCCAAAGAATATAGGAACATTATGTCTTCTTTTATTTCCTGTATATATAGCTTTATCATTATAAAACGAATTAACGTATCTAACAAACGCTGGGTCAGTCTTTACTCTTTGTCTGGATGATGCTTTTATTGTTACACATAAAAATAAACTAATAAAAATAACACTCAGTATACTCTTCATCTTTTTTTTTCTCCGACAATGTTTGTATTAATTTAATATTAACATACCTGTATATGTTAGTCAACATATTATTTAATTGTTTCATACCTTAATAGTTATTTTATCTTTAAAAGGTTTATAATCTAAAAAAGAATCTCTACTTTTAAAAGTATCATTTAATTGATTTAAAGATTTTATTAAATGTTCAGCAATTATAAAATCTGGAATGTTTGCTATGTTTTCGAGTGAATGTTTATTTATTAACGCCATTAATTCTTGCTCAAAAATGTCTTCATTCATTGTCTAATCCTTTTTTAAATATATATTATTTACCACTTGAACCGAACATACCACCATCTCTATCGGTTTTACTAAGTTCATCTACTTCAGTTAATTCAATTTTATTTTTTTTAATTATAACTATCTGACCTATTCTATCACCAACTTTATATAAGTTAAGTGTTTCTATTTTATTTCTTAGGATTTTTTCATATCCACCTGTATCTAATTTAAACCTAAAACGTATTGATTGCCGAAAATTTGAATCAATTATACCAACTGAGTTGCCTAATATCTGATCAGTTTTAGTTATACTACTTCTAGGAAAAAGTAAACCGACGTAACCCTTCGGTATCTCTAAAGCTATACCAGTATCATATTCAACATAGGTAGCTTCAATTTTTTTACTTACCGCATATAAATCCAAACCAGCATCATCCTTATGTGCTAATGTTGGGGTAATAGCTTCTTCTGACATCTTTTTCATTTTAATCTTCATATAAACCTTCAATCCCACCAATATGGGATATATGTATTTAATAATCTGAATAGTTCAGCTTTCTCATCATTTTCCTGTTTTTCACTAAGTATAAGAATTTTACTATTATTTCTTAGTTTATGATTGTTTTTGTATATGTTATTAAAGTATTCATTTTCTGAAAGTCTCTTAGCTAGTTCTTTTGCTGTTTTTAATTTCTTTAACGTATTTTTCGGTGTTACTGACATTGAATCTGAACTATTAAAGAAAACATCTAATCTATCTAATTTTATATATAAGAAATCATATATAGTAGCGGCATCGTAATTTTGTGATTTACGTAATTTAAACCCATAATAACAAGCTCTTTTTATATTACCAAAAAATTCTTTTATTGGATATTTTATATAATCCAAATATAAATCATTTAGTTTTTCTAATTTTTTTAACATCAATAGCCTCATCTATAATAGGTTTTAAATAATCAACCATTATATCTAAAATATCGTCAAATGCTGCTTTACTCTTTTCACCGTATATAGACCCTTTATTTAGTTTTTTAAATGATTTTATTTTAGCTTCTTTTATTATTCTCATAGCTGTTTTTTCTCTCATGATTTTTCCTTATTGTTCTAAACTGGAATTATACAAGTTTGTTAGAATTT
>JAOZSU010000216.1:0-2559 GCA_029939475.1 Mycoplasmatota bacterium
TGGTATCACCAAAACAAACGCGACCTCCCGTGGCGCGACCATCCCAATCCCTACGCGGTGTGGGTTTCTGAAATCATGCTTCAACAAACCCGCGTGGATACGGTTATCGTTTATTTTGAACGCTGGATGGAGAAATTCCCCACAATATCAAAACTAGCCTCTGCCAATGAGCAGGATGTACTCAATCTCTGGGAGGGACTTGGCTATTATAGCCGTGCCCGCAATTTACATAAAACAGCAAAAATAGTCACCCAAGATTATGACGGAGAATTGCCTGAAAACGCCCAAGAGTTAATAAAATTACCCGGCATCGGACGATACACAGCCGCCGCAATCTCTTCGATGGCGTTTGGGCAGGATGTTGCGGCGGTAGATGGCAATATCCGCCGAGTTTATGCACGGATTTTTGATGTTGATACGGTTTTAGGCACAAGCCAAGCCGAAAAGATATTTTGGGCTATCGCCGATGAAAATCTCCCTAAAGGCAAGGCGGGCGATTATAATCAAGCCCTAATGGATTTGGGCGCGACTATTTGCACGCCGCGCAATGCCAATTGTGAAAAGTGCCCAATTCGCAAGTTTTGCAAATCTTATAAAATCGGCAATCAAGCAATGCGCCCAGTGCGCAAGAGAAAGAAAAAAGTGCCCCATCACGTCCATTCAGCGGCAGTGATAGTTGAAGATGGGCGCGTACTTTTAGCGCAACGCCCGAAAAAAGGGTTACTCGGCGGAATGTGGGAGTTCCCGAATGGGCGCGTGAATGGGGGCAATCCCGTTTTGGGACTGGCAGATGTGATTTGGGCGGGCTATCAAGTTCAAATCCACGCGGGGAATCCGCTCTGTATCATTGATCACGCTTATACCCACTTCAAAATAACGGAACACGCGTACGCCTGCACGATGCTAAAATCATCCATTCAAGAAAATATGCGTTGGGTGAATTTAAAGGATTTAAACGACTTCCCAATGGGAAAAGTTGACCGTGAGATTGCCAAAAGATTGAACCGCCAAGACGCAGAGAACGCGAAGATTTAAAAAGTTTTTCTTCGTGCTCTTCGCACCTTAGCGGTTCAAAGGAGATATTGTGCCTAGTTTGATTTTATATAACGGAAAATTGCATACGCAAGACGAAAAATATCCAAACGCCAGCGCAATTGCCTTGCGAGACGGGCGAATTTTTGCGGTGGGCGATGATGCCGAAATGCTGGCACTCGCCCATGCCAAAACAGAAAAAATAGATTTAGGCGGGCGGCGCGTATTGCCGGGATTGACCGATTCACACATCCATTTTTACGAGTGGGCGTTGCTTTCGCAAGTGGTCATTTTAGACGATACAAAATCTTTAGCCGAAATGCAAGCGCAGGTGCGAGATGCGGTTAAAAACGCGGAAAAAGGCGCGTGGATTATCGGCACGGGATGGAATCAAGATAATTGGAAGGAGCCAATCACGCCTACAAAAGCCGATTTAGATGAATTTTCGCCAGAAAATCCCGTTATTTTATGGCGCAAAGATTTGCATTTGGCGTTGGCAAATTCGGCGGCGTTGGCACAGGCGGGCATAGGCGCAAAAACGCCCGACCCTGAAATGGGCATTATTCAACGAGACAAAAAGGGCGAACCAAATGGCTTGCTAAACGAATTAGCCATCAACTTGGTGCGTGCCGTTATGCCCACAACCACCGAATCCGAAACCGATTTGGCGATGCAAAACGCCATGACCGAACTTCATAAACTCGGCATTACAGGCGTGCACGATTTTCGTCTTATGGGTGGCGAAGGCGGTGCGCCGGCTTTGCGCGCTTTTCAGCGACTTCGGGCGAAAAATCTGCTCAAATTGCGCTCGCTGGTCATGCTCCCCGGCGAGTTCGTGGAGCAGGCGGCGCAAACGGGCATTATGAGCGGTTTTGGCGATGATTTTTTGCGCATTGGCGGCATCAAACTTTTTGCCGATGGCGCACTCGGTCCACGCACGGCGTGGATGCTGCAAAATTTTGAAGACACAGCCACAACCGGTATGCCCCTCACCCCCATGAGCGAAATGGCAGAGAAAATCGCCATCGCCGAAAAAGCGGGCATCACCAGCGCAGTTCACGCCATTGGCACGCGTGCCGTGCGTGAATTGCTCGATGTTTATGAAGAAGTTTTGGATGAAGATGACCGTAGGCGGGATGCCGCCCCCAAACATCGGATTGAGCATGTGCAACATAGCACCCCCGAAGATTTGACGCGACTCGCGCGTTTCAACTTGGTTGCCTCCGTCCAACCTTTGCACTTAACTGAAGATATGGATATGGTCGACACCGCGCTCGGTGAACGGGCGCGCTACACTTACGCTTTCCGCGATCTCCTGAACGCGGGGACGGTACTCGCTCTGGGGTCTGATTGTCCCGTAGTTTCGCCAAATCCATTTTTAGGGATTCAAGCCGCGGTGACGCGTCAAAAAAACGATGGCACGCCTGCCGAGGGCTGGTATCCTGAACAGCGATTAACAGTTGCAGAATCCGTCTATGGTTACACCATGGGCGCAGCAATCGCGGCGGGGACAGAGAATGCACAAGG
>JAOZSU010000217.1:0-2558 GCA_029939475.1 Mycoplasmatota bacterium
AGGACGATTCCCTCGTCAACCTCCAATCGAAAACCGCCGAAGTGATTTACACTTTTGCTTACGAAAATAACACCTACCGCATCCAGCGTGTCATGCCGCGCGGCAAAAAGAAATTGCTCGAATTTCAAATAGACGATGATGGTCTTTGGCGACCGCTCACCGAAGCCACCATGCGCGCCACGCAGGAGCGTATTGAGCAAACTTTGCGCCTCGATTATGAAACATTCGTCAACGCCGCATTTTTTTTGCAGGGCAAAGCCGACCAATTTACCCAGCAAAATGCAGGCAAACGCAAAGAAGTGCTCAGCAGTATTTTGGGATTGGGAATCTGGGATGAGTATAAAACGCAGGCTGCCAACAAAAGGCGGGATATTGAAAAAGAACTTGATATTGTGGATGGACGAATCGCCGAAATTGATGAGGAATTGGATGAAGAAGAGAGCCGCAGAAAACGCTTAACCGAACTAGAAGACGCACTCAGCCTGCTACTTGCCAGCCGTAAAGAACAAGAATCTTTTCTCGAGCAAATTCGCCGTTTAAGCGCGTCTTTGGCAGAGCAGCGAAAGCTAGCGAATGCGCTAAAAGAGGCATTATCCCGCACCCGCCGCACCCAAGCAGATTTACAATCCCGCCGCACCGAGCGCGAATCCGAACGAGATCGCTACGCCGATTTGCTCTCTCGCTCCGCCGAAATTGACGAAACTTTTGCCGCATGGAAAAAATCCCGCGAAGCCCTCGCCAAATGGGAAGAGACCGCCGCCCAATTCCACGAGCAGGACGCAAAACGTCAGCCATTTTTGCAGGAAATTAATGCGGAAAAAGCGCGTTTAGAACAAGAACTCGCATCGCTCGAAAAGCAAGATTTGGAGATTAGAAATCAGGCATTAGGGATTAGTGATTTAGAAAAAGAGATTTCTTTTGCTCAAGAGAATTTAGCAGAAGCAGAGAAGAAAATTATAGAACGGGATGCTTTTCTTAAAGAGCAAGCTGAAACACGCGAGAAATATGCCGCGTTGCAAGTAGAAAATAAGACCTTCAAAAAAGAAATGGATGCCCTAAAAGCGCGCATCGAAGAATTTGTCGCAATAAAAACCGCGACTTGTCCGCTTTGTAAGCAGGATTTGAGCGAGGAGCATAGAGTTGCAACTTTGGCAAAGATGGAAGAAGAGGGCAAAGAAAAAGGGGATCAATATCGCGCCAATACAGCCGAGATGAATGCCATCTTTGAAGAAGTTCAAAATTATGAGAATCGTAACGAGGAATATAAGAAGGTAGATAAAAAACGTCTTTCTGCATCTACAAAATTAACGCAGTTAAATGAGCGTCTTTCAACTTTAGAAGAAGAAAGCAGAAAATGGCAAGAAGAGGGAGAAAAACGTCTAATCGAAGTGCGAGAGATTCTTGAAAAAGAAATTTTCACAAAAGATGCCCGCACGCAACTCGCAGAAATAGATGCAGAATTGAAAAAATTGGGCTATGATGCCAAATCGCATGATGCGGCGCGGAAAGAGGAGAAAGCGTTAAGCCTTGTTGAAGAAGAATATCAATCCTTAGAGAAAGCACGCGCCGCATTGAAGCCCCTCGAGGAAGAAATTGCTAATCTGAACGAGCAGATCGAGAAATTGGAAGAGGAGATTAGCGCGCAAAAAGAAAAATCGGATGAGGCGGAAATCGCATTAGAAGCCGCTCAAGCAGATGCGCCGGACGAAAACGCGGCGTATGCCAAATTGCTCGAGATGCAAGAGAAAGAGAATCAACTGCGGGATGAGGTCGGGGCGGCGAGGCAAAATGTGGAGGTGTTGTCGGGGCTGCGAATCCGCAAATCGGCATATCAATCTCAACGAGAGAATCTCGCTATCCAAATATCCCGTTACAAAAAACTGGAACGCGCCTTCGGCAAAGATGGCGTTCCCGCATTGCTGATTGAGCAGGCTCTCCCCGAGATCGAGGAGAAGGCGAATGACCTGCTAGATCGCCTGAGCAACGGACAGATGTCGATCCGATTTGTGACTCAAGCCGCGTATAAAGATGCTAAACGCGAGGATATGAAGGAGACGCTTGATATTCAGATTAGCGATAGTGCCGGTGTGCGGGATTATGAGATGTTTTCGGGTGGGGAGGCGTTTCGGGTCAATTTTGCGATTCGGCTGGCTCTCTCGAAGGCTCTTTCGCAAAGGAAAGGGGCGCGCCTACAAACATTAATTATTGACGAGGGTTTCGGCTCGCAAGATGCAGAAGGGCGGCAACGGCTGATCGAGGCAATCAACCAAGTGCGCGGCGATTTCGCGAAGATTTTGGTGATTACGCATCTTGAATCCCTGCGAGACGTCTTCCCAAATCAGGTTTTGGTGGAGAAAGGGGAGCGGGGCTCGGAGATTAGAGTGATTTAATTTTTTCTGCTTCTAATGGATTTTGTGGTTTAACTCATTCTCAAGAAATAGGGGTGCCTCGATGGGCTTCGTGGAAGTTAAGAAAAAACGCCCCCTCTGTAATCTCCCTCTCAGGGGGAGAATTTATCCCTTCCCCTCGCGTAGCACCGTTCGTCCAGCTTGACTGAA
>JAOZSU010000218.1:0-2543 GCA_029939475.1 Mycoplasmatota bacterium
CACTTGATATAGCTTCAAAGAACTTAGGACTTTTTTCAATCAGCATTACTAGTATATCTGAACTACTATCAACAGACATTAGTTCTAATTCTTCCTCTATTTCTTTTGCTGTTCCTAGTTCTCGATATACACAAGTTTCAAGAGCTTGTATAAACTCTCTAACCGAACCATCAAATGAAGAGGCTAAACTACTTAAACCCTCCCTTAAAAAGTCATAGATAAATCCTTGACCCTGTTCTAAATTATTAAAGTCTACTTTTTCTAAGAGTCCTTCTTCTTTTAAAATTACAGAGGCTCTTGCTATCAAGTCAGCAGAGGATACTGGCTTTAAACGTAAGTGCATATGAAACCGATCTATTACAGCCTTTGAAAGTTTTTTAGGATTCATAGATGAAAATATAAAATGAACATTACCTCCATAGTCATGTTCAATAACTTTTAATAAAGTTTCAATACTGGTTCCCTTTCCACCTCCAACATTCTGTAGCTCATCAATAAAAATTATTCTTTTACCTTGATATAAATTAGGACTATTACAGAGATTTTTTATTTCTAAAATTCTATCTTTACCTAATTCAGCTCCATCATAAAAATGAAACCCTGAATTAGACTCATTATTCTGAATAGCTCTGCAACTTTTACAAACCCCACAAGGAGATTTATAAGTTAATTCATCAATAATTTCAGTTGATAAATTTTTACAATTTAAAGTTTGAGCTAGAATAATACCTAAAGTTGTTTTTCCAGTTCCAGAATTGCCAGTTAACAAAATATTTGCTGGTAAACCTTTTGTATTTAATCTTTTAACTATTTCTTTTATAATACGATCTTGCCCAACTACTTCTTTTAAAGATTTAGGTCTGTAAACATCAGCCCAACCTTGATTATTATTTTGTGTTTGTTCTGTTGTAAACAAATTGTTACTCCTCTAACATTTTTGGTTTAGTTAAGTTTAATTCTTCAATAGCCTTTATACCAATAGATCTGATTTTTGATTCATAAAAACCATCAATTTCAGACTTAGCTTCAACTACAGTTTTATTCATCGCTTCATTAAATATAGTATTCATATAAGGTAAATTTTGTTCTAAGTTCATTTTCAATTTAGCTAGTTGAGCTAAAATGACTTCCTTTTCTTTTTTATTAGGAGGCTTAGAACTTGCTAAAATTGAAGTAGCCTGTCTTACAGACTCCATCATTTCTTGAGTCAAGTCTTTCATAGTCTCTTCATAGTCATTTTCAAATTCTTGACGTTGGTTTACAAAATGATAGTCTTCCATCTTTTTACCATCAACATATGCTATGGTACAAGGAGTTCCTGAAGTGTTCATCCCCGAAGTTATTGCTTCCGCAAACTGGTTAAAACTCATTCTAACTTCTATAAGATTCTCTCTACCATAAAAGTGATCATGACTAAAGCTTCGATCCCAGTCAGCTCTTTTAATCTTTATTGAAATTCCTCCCGAATGTTCAATAGCTGAACCAAACATTGAGGATTTTCCTCCACTATATCTACCTATATCCAACATACCAAAAGACTCATGAGTAATTGTATCCCTATCTTTCATTTTTGAACTCCTTATTAAAAATAGTATAAACTAAACTTAGCTTATAGTCAAGATTCTTCATAAAGATAGTCTAAATCAATAGTATAATCTTGCTCAGGGTCTACCTCACTAGCTTCAAAACTTTTTATATTAAAACTTTTTAGTAATTCATTAACTATACTTGATAAAGACTCTTTTTGTATATACATAGGTTGAATAAACCCTGAGCTAAGTCCTAGAACATCAGGTTCTTTCCCTATTTGATCTTCTAAAAGATAATCAAGTTCTATAACTTCTGACTCTAAATCAATTATTGCTACAGCTAATTTCTTTAATATTTTAACTCTATTTTCCTGAACTTCCAAACCCATTCTTTCCTCTCTTTGTATCTTTATTAAAATTAGTTATCCAATCTACACCAGTAACATTAGGTAGAACTTTGGGGATACCCTGAGCTATTTTATCCCCAACTTGTACTGTATAGCTTTTTTTATTAGTATTAGCAAGAATAATTTTAATTTCTCCTTGATAGCCAGAATCAATAATCCCTCCTATAGTATGTATTCCTTCTTTAGAAGCTAACCCAGATCTTGACTCAATCTGAAACATTTTCTTAAAATTTTGAATAATCCATTCTTGTATATAATAGGAAAAGTTCTGTACGAACGTCATTTGTTCCTGATGAATAGTTCCTGGAATTCGATCTTTCATATCAAAAGGTATAAAATCAAATTCCATCTGTAAGGCTAGTCCTGTACTTACAGCTTTAGTTTTTCCAGGTTGTATAATTACTTCTTCAACACTATGTATATCATATCCTGCATCAGTATCATGGTTTACATGAGGTAAAATAGCTTGTTCAGATAACTGCTTAAAGTTTAATTTAATCATTTAATATGTGCTCCTTCAATTCAGACTTATTCATTTTTGTAACTTTAAAACTTTCTTTCGTTTTTCCTTTCACAAACTTATATTTTTCAACAAGCTCTTCTCCAT
>JAOZSU010000021.1:0-9583 GCA_029939475.1 Mycoplasmatota bacterium
TTTATATAAACGCTTTTAAAGAATTAGTTCCTTCTTGGAATATTTTAATTAATGATAAATCCAATATTACAATTCTAATTTCAGTTGGAAACAATTTAGGATTTAGTAAGTTTTATATTATGTCATCTTGGAGCGAAAGCTATAAAGCTTCATTTAGCAGTCAAGAAGATGGCTTTGCAAAGGTAAATATAGATACTATAGTTACTAAGTTAGATGATATAGATAGATTTAAAGTAAAAATAGTTTTTAGAGGTAGAGAAACAAGCGAGACATATTTAAGGAGTATAAGTATTACTACGAAACCATTAAACGATGTATTTAATAATGATGTTTCATTCTTAGTAGAAAAAGAATTAGCTGTTCCTCCTCACCAACAGATGTCAATACCTCTTATAGGTGGTAAAATTTGTTCACCAACTTCTTTACAGATGTTGTTAAATTATAATAGCCATTATTTTACTCCAGAGGAAGTAGCTAGTGATGTCTATGATAAAGGGGCAGGAATTTATGGTAATTGGAGTTTTAACGCTAGTTTTGTAGGTGGATTTAGTGATTTATATTCCCGTGTTGAATATGTTAATACATTAGAAACACTGTCTTATTATATTCAAAATGATATTGCAGTTGCTATGTCGATTAAAACTACAGATAAAAATGATTTAGTAGGTTCTATTGTAGCTTATTCTTCAGGCCATTTAATTGTTTTAATAGGATTTAAAAAAATAGATGATACTTGGTATGCAATTGTAAATGACCCTGCAGAATATGAAGATTCAGCTGTTAGAAGAGAGTATTTGCTAACTGAATTATTAAATGCTTTTAGTGGCTATACATATGTAGTATCTACTAATCCGTTATAAAAAAAACAGCTCAATTGAGTTGTTTTTTTTAATCCCAAATTAAATCAGCAAAATCAGGATAATCTATAAAAGGATTTCTATTGTGCTGGTAAGATTCTATAATATCATTGCGATGACGTTCAAAATCATCAACTGGATCTAAATCATTCCATTCCAACAATACAGAAAATAGCCCCATTTCATAATTATCTATATTAGGAATAGTATCAACTAAAGATAAATCATCATACATTACAACCATATAAAGTAAAATTCTTGCAATATCACCCTTTACTTCATCTCTAGGTTCAAAAGCATCTCCTTGACTTACCCAATCAAAATAATCATTTCCTCTTGAACTGTTCATCCCTGGGTCAGCTGGTTTTAAATTATGTAAATCAGAAGCCATATTAGTTGCTGAATTACTAGCTGAAGCTGGCATTGCAGATTGTGGCCATACATGTTCTCTATTCCAAACACAAGCACCATTGCAATCCCAAGCACCAGGAACTGAATTACCAGTATATATTTCAATTAAATTACCTGGATGATTAGGATCTTCATCAGTTTCATCTAATATATATCTAGCATCACCATAAGTTACTCCATCAAAACCGTTATGAATAATAGTTCTAAGTGTGTTTAATAATTCCATATCTGTTAAATTCATAGCGGATAAATAATAAGTTGGAAGATTAACTTGAATAGTAAAACTTGACTGATATTCACCATAAGTTATAGTAACTGTTTTTTCACCATATGTAGACATATCTACGTTGTTAATACTGTAATCTGTATCGTTTAAAATAGTTTCGTTATTGCTAGAATCAAAGAAAGTTACGATCATACCCGAATAATCAATAGTATCATTAATAGTGTAGACTAAATCATCTGGAGTTGTAACTACTAAACGAGATTCATCATAATAAGTAGTTGAAATTATAGTAGTTGTTTCTTTTGTAGTAAATGTAGAAGTCTCTGTAGTTAAATAGTCAGCAGTAGTAATAACAGTTGAAGTTTCTGTGGTTAAATAGTCAGTAGTAGTAATAGCGGTTGAAGAATTTGATGAAGTTATAATAACAGTTGTTTCTGGATTAGTAGTAAATTTAAATCCATCACAAGAAGCAACTGAAATGGTTGTAAAAATAAGTAAGAATAAAATTAATAATTTTCTTTTAAAGTTATACATATTTTTCTCCCTTTTAGGTTGTTTTTAACAATTTCTTATGCAATTGATCCATTCCAATCGCCCCTATAGGAGCTGTCACAAAAATAGCCAAAACAGAAATAGTTAAAATTAAATTACCGGCAGGTACTCCCATCGAAAGTGGAATAGCTCCGATAGCTGCTTGAACTGTAGCCTTTGGCATATATGCCAAACAGCTAAATAGTTTTTCTTTTGTATTTAAACCAGTTTTAGATGTTGCTATAAACACAGTAATCATTCTTAAAGATAATGATGCTAAAATTAAAGCTAAAGCTAAAAGTCCTGCACTTCTTATATTAGAAACATCTACTGTAGCACCAACTAAAACAAATAACATAATTTCAGCTGCAACCCATATTTTAGAAAACTTATGAGTTAATCTTTCAGCTAACACAGGATATGTTTTAAGTATAGTACTGCCAAGAGCGATTACAGCCAATAAACCTGAAATAGCAAAATAATCTTTAATGAAATCTTCGAATACAATAACAAAGAATGAAACTCCAAAAATAATTAGAACTTTAATTGTATCTCGAACATGTATTTTTTTAAATATATAAACTAATAATAAACCAATTAAAATACCTAGTATTAAACTTGAAAAAATAGTTACAGGAAATAAGAATAACTGTTTAACAACAAAAGTACCAGTTTGATATGCTTGCGAAATAATAGCGAATATTACAATAGCATATATATTATCGATAGAAGAAGCAGCTAAAATCATTTGTGGTATTTGCTTATCAGTTCCAGTTTTATTTTGTATTAAATGAATCATTCTAGGAACTACAACAGCTGGTGAAACAGCGGCTACGATACTACCTAACATAAATCCTTCTAATGAAGTGATATTAAAGATTAAAGGGGAAACTAAACCAATAAAAACAATTTCAACGGTAGTAGGAATAAAACTTAAAAGAATAGTAGGCCTTCCAACCTTTTTAAGGTCTTTTAAATCTAAAGATAATCCAGCTCGAATAAGAATAGCGATTAAAGCAATTTTTCTTAAATCTGAAGAAATATTTAGAATATCACTAGATATTTTATCAAATACATAAGGACCTAATATTATACCAGTAATCATAAAAGCTATTAAACCTGGTATTTTAATTTTTTCAAAAACAAGCCCTAAAGTTAAGCTGACTATTAATATTAGCGCAATACTATATAACATATATATTCCCCTTTTTTAAAATTATAAAAATAAAACAAAAATAATTATATGCTTAATTAATATATGTGTCAAGTTTTATAAAATGTTTAAACTAGTTTAAATAAATATCAAACAATCTTTGTATTTTATTGAAGTCTATAAATCTTGACTCTCTTAAAATTTCTTTTCCTTCACTAAACACAAGGATTGTAGGAACCGTAAATACTAAGTGTTGCCCTTGAAACAAAGGAATTTCTTCTAAATAAACTTGGTAATGAGGAATTGATTTATATTCTTTCATGAATTCATTAAGTTTATTACTAAGAGGATTACATACTACACAATCCCTAGTTTTAGCAATTAAAATGATTAATTCTTTTTTTACAATTTTTTCAAATTGTTCATAACTTTTTATTGTTTCCATGATGAATTCTCCTTTACTTGTTAAAAAACATTATACAATAAAATACTAAGATTAGCGAAAAAAATTTATTCTTTTAGAACTTCTTTTATAATTATCAATCCAAATATATATAAAAAATATTTTGAATTATCAAAAAGTTAATCTTAATTAAGTTGACATAAAATAATTATTATAATACAATAAAGACTGCGAAGGAGAATAAAAATGTCAAGACCTGCAAAACCTAGAAACATATGCAAACTGCCTAAGTATTCAGTATATGGACCTAAGGGCGAACGCATGAATAAATTAAAGGAAATCGAACTTACAATAGATGAATTAGAAACTATTCGTTTGCTTGATTATTTAGGATATAATCAAGCAGAAGCTGCTGTTCAAATGAAAGTAGCTAGAACGACAGTACAACGAATTTATAATATTGCAAGAAAAAAAGTAGCACAATCCTTAATTGAAGGTGCAGTTCTTATAATTGAAGGCGGAGAAATTGTTCTTTGTAATGATGATTGTGAACAATGCATGGGACATAGAAGATTTAGAAATCGTATAAAATAAAATGATTTAATAGGAGGAAGAAAATGAGAGTTGCTTTTGCGGTAAATAATAATATGATTACAGAGCATTTTGGTTATTGTGAATATTTTGTTGTATATGATATATCGAATAATGAGAGTTTAGGATCTGAAATCATTAAAAATCCACCTCATCAAAGAGGTTTATTACCTAAATTTTTAAAAGAACGCAATATTAATGTCGTTGTTGCGGGAAATATGGGACAAATGGCGGCTGAAAATTTAAAAACTAACAACATTGAATGCTATTTAGGTGTTAGTGGAAGATTAGTTGATGTATTAAATCAATATCTTGAAGGAAAGTTAAAATCAAATGGAGTAATCTGCAATCAACATATGCATCATGGAGAAGGACATCACCACTAATCGATACAGTTTTTATAAATAATACTTTTGAAGTTGATACTATACAAAAGATCTTTTAAAAACAAGGATTATTAATTAAAGGTTATAGTATAGACTTTAGAAGTATTTTTTTATTAATTAAATGCAGTTGATAAAAAAATTTTGAGAGTTATAATATAATTATATTTTAATAAAACTCTAGAAGGATGTGATAATTATGATTAGACAATATTTAGAAAAAGATGGAAAACTAGAAAAACAAATAGTCCAAATTGATGACATCAAGGAACTAATCAAGGGTTCATGGATAGAAATTACTGCACCATCAAGTGAAGAAATAGAATGGTTTCAATCGAAATTAAATGTTCCTACAGAGTTTATAACTAGCGCTTTAGATGAAGAAGAAACAGCTCATATTGATTCTGAAGATAATGCGAAATTAATAGTTTTAGATGTTCCTCTTTATGATCCAGTAAAAAACAGTGAAAATGCGTATACAACTACACCATTTGCGATTATACATACTGATGAACACTTAATTACAGTAAGTGCTCAGGAAACAGATTTAGTTAAGAATCTATTGTTAAAAAATAGAAAAATCGAACCTCATAAAAGAGTTCGAATGACTTTATTATTTTTATACCGTTTAGCAATGACTTATGTAACATATCTAAAAAAAATAGATAATCAAACCAAAGAAGTTGAAAAAGAATTACATCATTCAATGAGAAACAAAGAACTGTTTGATTTAATGGAATTAAATAAATCATTAGTATATTTTTCAACTGCTTTAAATGCAAATAAAGTTGTTTTAAATAAATTAACTAGAAGTGCAGAATTCAAAAAGTATGAAGATGATTTTGATTTACTTGAAGACACTGAAATTGAAGTAAATCAAGCAATTGAAATGTGCTCTGTTTACAGAGATATCTTAGCTGGTATGATGGATGCCTTCGCATCAATTATCTCAAATAACTTAAATATTGTGATGAAAGCTTTAGCTGTTATTACTATTGTTTTAGCTATCCCTACCTTAGTCGCATCATTCTATGGAATGAATTTTGATAATATTCCTTTATCAGGTTCAAATATGGGATTTTATAATGTAGTAATAGGTAGTTTTCTATTATCCGCGATAGGTGGGTTAATATTATATAGATATACTAATAAAATGAAATAACATAAAATAAAAAACTTGTCTCTTAGAAACAAGTTTTTTTATATTGATATTTAATTTAATTTAATTTCTATTACTACAGGATTGTGATCACTGTATTTGAAGTCTTCATCTAATGTATGAATATTTTGAATTGTTATATTCTGCGATACAATAAATCCATCAATAACATAATATTGATTATTATTTTCATTTTCTGTGTCATATGGATGATTTAATAATCTACAAGTTGGATTAGTAGTATCAACTCCAAATTGATAATGGTTATCAATAAACCAATCGGCGTCAATTGGAGGGGCAGTCCAAGTTGTATCTTCCTTTAACTCATAGAGATAATCATAAGTATATGAATCAGTTGAAGAATCATAAGTTATATCTACAGCTCCAGGTAATGTTTGATTAAAATCACCACCGACAATAACATAATTACCTGCATCAGTTTCAGTTTGGACAACTTCTTGTAAAGCTTGAGTTTGTAATTCTCTTAAAGAACCATCATCATAAGCGGACATATGAACATTAATAACAATTAACTCTTTATCACTAGAAGCTATTGGGAATCTAGAAATTAATATCGCACGCTTTAATTGAGCTAAGCGAATAGGCCAAGAGAAACTTCCTGGTAGTTGTTCGCGAATAGGATTTTCACTATATAAATCAGTATAAGTTACTATACCAGAGTTAACCTTACCCATCATTTGGCTTGGATTAAAAGGAAAAGGTACGAAAATACATCTATAATTATAAGCTAAAACAGAAGAAGTTCCTAAAATATTTTGATAGTATTCATATTGGTTTGTATTATATGAACGACTTGAATCGGTATCAACTTCCTGTAATAGATAGATATCTGCATTTTCTCTTTCAAGAATGCCTGCGATACCACTCATATTCGTCTCTACTTCAGTTAAAGAATCCATTCTACCTTTACTACCACCATCCATAACAAAGTCTTCTGTTTGACTTAAAGAAGCATATCCAGTATTGAAAGTTAGAATCTTCAAAGTTGAATCTAAACTTACATAATTTTCTGTAGAATCAGAAACGGGATGTTCAATTTGTAATTCAGTAATATCAGCTGGACGATATTCAAATATCTGTAATAATAAAATAAATGCTAATATGAAACCAATAAATAAAGAAAGTAAAACTAATATAATTTTAAATAATCTTTTCATAACAACCACCTTTTATTAATATTATACATAAAAACAATTAAATAGCTCAATATATTTTAAAATTTAATCATATATATTATAATAGCATAAGGAAGTGATAAGGTGAATAAAAGAATAATAATTAAAGAATTTAAAATGAATTCTTTGAATAGCAGGAAAAAGAAAGTAAGAATTATCTTACCAAAAAATTATTTTTTAACTAAGGATAATTATCCTGTTTTATACATGCATGATGGGCAAAATTTAGTAAATAAATCACCTTACAGTAATTATTCATGGGAAGTATTAAAAACAATGGATAATTTAGGAGAAATGATTATTGTAGGTATGGATTCACATCCAACAAAAAGAATACAAGAGTATTCACCTGCATTAGCTAAAAATGTTATACATTATATTAATAAAAAAGTAGGAGTGCCAAAATTAGAAATTAAACCTGAAGCTTTGGAATATGGAGATTTTATTATAACTCAAGTAAAACCATATATCGATAGTAATTTTAGGACTTATAAAGATAGAAATCATACTTTTATTGCCGGAAGTTCGTGCGGCGGAATTATTTCTATTTATCTAGGATTAAAATATCAAAATATATTCTCTATTATAGGCGCTTTTTCACCAGCTTTTTGGTTTGTAAGAAAACCATTTTTTGATTCGATTAAATCTATTAATATCGATAAAAATATAATAATATATCACGATATGGGTACGAAAGAAAATGGTAAATTTAGCAGCTTATACATCAAATATCAAAAAAAATTTGATGAATTAATTAGAAAAAAAATACCATCGGATAATGTTATTATGTTAATAGATAAAGAAGCTGAACATAATGAATTTTATTGGGCAAAACGTTTTCATGGGTTTTATTCACTGTGTTTAGAAAATATAAAAGAATAAATCTTGACTTTATCAATCATGGGAGTATAATGAAAAAGGCGAAAAAGAGGTAGATAATATGAAACTAGTAGTATATGTAATGAATAGAACTGAATATCTCGATGAATTTTTACATGAATTAAAAGAAAAAAATATTAATGGCGCAACCATTTTGAATTCAACTGGAATGGTAGGCAGATTAATTCAAAATGATGATATGGAATTCATCGGATCATTAAAAGCTCTATTTGAAAATCCAAGAAAAGAATCACGAGTTATCCTTATGGCAGTCGATGATGAATTAGTGAAAACTATTTTTCAAATAATCGATGAAGTATGTGGTGGGTTAGATAAACCTAATTCTGGTATAGCTTTTACATTATCCATAGATGATATTAAAGGGAAAATAATCTAACTATGGAATTAAGTGCTTTACTATATACTGGAATAATTATCGCCACAGGACTTTTGTTCGGTAAATTTGCTAAATACTTAAAACTGCCTAATGTTACAGGATATTTACTTGGTGGTGTAATAATAGGACCATCAGTATTAAATATTGTAAAATCAGATGCAATACCAGGACTAGAACTAGTATCGGTTGTAGCACTTGGATTTATAGCTTTTACAATTGGTAATGAACTGAAGTTTGACTACTTTAAAAAAGTAGGGACAAAACCTGTTGTAATAGCTATATTTGAAGCATCATTTGGAGTTTTATTTGTTTTTGGAGCTTTGATTGGATTATTCGCAATCACAGGTCATTTAACCAATGAAAATTTAAGATTCTCATTAATACTTGCGTCAATAGCTGCCGCTACAGCTCCAGCATCAACATTAATGGTAATCCGTCAATATAAAGCAAAGGGAAAACTAACTGAAACTTTAATTAGCGTTGTCGCAATTGACGATTCAGTAGCGGTTATCTTATTTGGAGTCTGTATTGCGATTGCTAATGCATTAACTCCAGGAGTACATGATACAGTTTTGATGCAAGTAATACACCCTATTATTGAAATTATAACTACAATTGTAGTTGGAGGAATAATGGGAATTATTCTTGTCTTAGCTACAAAATGGTTTACAGGTAGAGGAAACCGTATCAGTTTAGTTGTTATGTCAGTATTTATTACTATTTTTGTCGCTGATAAACTTGGAGGATCTTATATCTTAGGAAGTATGACTTTAGGAATGATATTTACTAACTATTCTGAACATGATGAAAAAGTAAATGGATTAATATATTTCTTTACCCCACCTATATATATTATGTTCTTTGTTTTGAGTGGTATAGAATTACAATTATCCGTTTTAACTACTGTTGGATTATTAGGCATTATTTATATGTTGTTCCGATTCTTAGGCAAATATCTAGGAGCTTCTACAGGAGCTGCGATTACCAAGATGGAATCCAATGTTAGGAAATATTTAGGATATTCTCTCATACCTCAAGCAGGTGTTGCGATTGGGCTTAGCTTAGTTGCGACTCATATGTTGCCTGAAGTATTAGGGTCTCAAGTAAAAGCGATTATTCTAGCATCTTCTGTGATTTATGGGTTAATTGGACCTGTAGTTACTAAATTTACTTTAATAAAAGCAGGAGAGATAAAAATACAAGGATAAAGAAGTTGATTTCAACTTCTTTTTGTTTTAAAAAAAGTTCATTTATGATACAATTCATATAAAGGGAATGATAGAATGGATTATATAAAAATAGGTAAAATTGTTAATACTAGAGGAATAAAAGGTGAATTAAAAATTCACTCTTTAACAGATTTTCAAAATGATCGATACAAAAAAGGAAATACAATA
>JAOZSU010000022.1:0-7187 GCA_029939475.1 Mycoplasmatota bacterium
TAACCGTATGTCTCCTAAAACATATGGAGATAAACTGAGAAATATTCACAATAAAAATGGTTCCTCTGTTCTAGAGCAACCATCCTTTTTACAACATCAATTAAATATTAAGTCTCTTTTTTACATAGTCCTTGACTTAGGGTACACATTACATTATATTAATAAATTTAAATCGCTTTTTTTATTAAAATATCAGTTTATTAATCTCTTTTTCCATTTTTTTCCTTTTTTTACGAGATAATATTCTTTAGAGAATACATAAGCATCATATATGCTTTCTTTAATCGGTCTTGTTTTAAAATCTAATTCCTTATTCGCCTTAGAATTATCAAATAAATGATTAGAACGAAGTACTTGTAAACTATAATGGGTAAATAAAGGTTTTTGTTTTCTTATCATATAATATAATTCAGCAAAAAAACTCATCGCATAAATAAACCAATATGCTAATTTTGTTTTAATCTTTTTTTTACCTGAATATTCAGCTATTAAATCTAATAATTCTTTAATAGTAATATCTTCTCCCGAAAGAATATATGACTCTTTATTTTTGCCTTTAATCGATGCTGAATATATTCCTCTTGCAACATCTCTTACATCAACAAAGTTATATCCCCCGCTTATATAAGCTGTAAGTCTTCCTAAAATATAATCTATGAAAACTTGACCTGTATTTGATAATTGGTAATCATTAGGCCCAATAACTCCCGATGGACAAACTACTATAGTTTTCAAAGATTCACATTTTTGATTTATAACAATATTAGTCGCAATAGCTTTTGATTTAGCATAATTGCCTTTTACTAAATCAGGATTAAACACTTTAGGTTCAGACATTACAACTCCATGTGGAAGTTCTTCAATTGCATGAACACTTGAAGTATAAATTAATTTTTTTACACCAGTTTCTTGACAAGCCTTCAATACATTTTTAGTACCTTCAACATTTACACGCATAGTTTTTTTCTTTTTGCCAAAACCTATTTCAATCATACTAGCAAGATGAAAAACAATATCATTACCTTTAATACTATTTACTAAATTATTGTATTCTAAAATATCACCATAAATAACATTACAATATGGTTCAATTTGCCTTATATCATCGTTTTTTAAAACTAAAGAAGTCACCTTGTGCCCTTCTTCAAATAGAAGTTTTACTAAAACATTTCCAATATGTCCAGTAGCTCCAGTTACAAAACATTTCATATATATTACCTTCTTTTTGCCTTATTATAATGCTTTTAATATCAAAAGTAAACGGGTATTTACTTTTTAAAAAAATACTCAGAATTTCATCACAAAAAAAGATCTTTTCAGATCTTAAATTATGTTTTCCGTTAAAATTAATACATTAATTTGATGATTGATGGCGGCTCCGCCATCAATCATTATTTTATAACCATCAAAAATAATATCATCCTTTCTGTTAATTAATATATTAGGAGTGTGACCAAAAATTAATTTTTTACCAAATGATATTGGTATCTTGTTTTTATAATCTCTCGACCATGTAGCATATCTAATTGACGTATCACGCCAATCTTCTAAATTAAAATTAAGAAAAGCATGAACAATAACATGATTTTTAAACTCTAAATATAATGGAAGATATTTAATCCATTTAGTAAATATAGGATATTTTTCTATAAATTTATTTTTATATTCTTTTACTGATTCATTTGTTAATTCATTTAAATCTATCCCTTTAATTAATTTAAGTGTTTCTCCAAATCCATTATGAAGTATATTAAACTCAATTTTATCTACATTAATATTGTTTTCTAATATCTCCTTTAGAAATACATCATGATTGCCTAAAACCGCGAGTACTCTTTTTTCTAATATCAATGATTCAATAAAACGAATTACTAAATCTCCTTGTTTTCCACGATCTAAAATATCTCCAGAAATAATTAATATATGATCTTTATTTTCTACGTCAAAACAAGCTTTATTTAATGCTTCATTTAATAAATCAAATCGTGCATGTATATCGCTTAAAATAAAATATTTAATCATATTAATTATTCCTCCTATTATAAAAAATACTAACATCTGTTAGTATTTTTAGTCTTAATTATTTATTATAATTGATGAAGCTCTAAATTAAATGCTTTAGCTACTCCCTCACAAGTACAAAGTCCATTGTATGTATTAACACCCATTTTTAAAGGTTTAGACATTTCAATTGCTTTTTCAAGACCATTGTTAGCCAATAACAACCCATATTTAAGTGTCGCATTATTTAATGCTAAAGTAGAAGTTTGAGGAACAGCTCCAGGCATATTAGCAACACAATAATGTACAACTCCATCTACGACAAAAGTAGGATTATCATGGTAAGTTGCTTTTGAAACTTCAGTTGAACCGCCTTGGTCAATAGCTATATCAACTATAACTGATCCTGGTTTCATTTTCTTATAGAAAGATCTCTTAATTAATTTAGGTGCTTTAGCTCCAGGCAATAAAACACCACTAATAATTAAATCAGCGTTAACACAAGCTTCTTCTAAATAATGTTTATTACTATAAAGTGTAGTAATTCTATTACCGTAAATTTGGTCAAGATGAGTTAACTTATTCAAATTAATATCTAATACGGTAACATTAGCTTCTAATCCAATCGCCATTTTAAGTGCGCTTTCTCCAACAACACCAGCCCCAATAATTGTTACATTAGCTCTTTTAGTTCCGGGGACTCCAGAAAGTAATAACCCAGATCCTCCGAATGGTTTTTCTAAGTGTTTTGCACCTTCAATAACACCTAATCTACCTGCAACTTCACTCATCGGTTTTAAGCATGGTAAAGAACCGTCATCCAAAATAATAGTTTCATAAGCAACGCCTTTTACTTTGCTTTTTAACATTGCTTTTGTTAGTTCTTCATTAGCAGCTAAATGCAAGTATGTATATAATATCAAATCTTCGCGGAAGTATTTATATTCTTCAGCTAAAGGTTCTTTTACCTTAACAATCATATTTGATTTATTCCATACTTCTTCTGCAGAATCTAAAATTTCAGCACCTGCGTTAATATAATCTTCATTTGTAAATCCTGAATTAAGTCCTGCATTTGACTCAATGTAAACCTTATGTCCATTATGAACATATTCAAGAACACTACCTGGTGTCAATCCGACACGATACTCTAATTTCTTAATTTCTTTGACGCAACCTATTATCATATATTTTTCACCTCGCGATTATATTTTAACATAAAAACAAGCGTTTTCATAAAACTTTTTTTATTTTTTTTAGAGGCTTAAAATTTAGCAAAAATTTACTTCTTTTCGCAAAAAAAAACCAAGAATTTCTTCTTGGTTATTTACATGCTAATTTATATATTTTTTTTGCATCTTCCATTGTTAATTCTTTGAAAGAACCGAATTTTTTTCCATGGTTAATTTCTAATTTTTCAATTAAAATATCAATGTCACTTTCCTTAGCTCCAATTTCTTCAAAGCTTGTTGGCATGCCAATTTCTTTGAAGAAAGATTCAAGTGCATTAATACCTGCTTTAGCTACTTTTAACGGCTTTTTACTTCTATCTTTTATGCCAAATACTTTAACTGCTAACCTTCTATATCTTTGAACATCTTCATTGATAGTATATCTCATGTAAGCAGGGAACATAACTGCAAGTCCAGCGCCGTGAGTAACATCATATAAAGCGCTTAATTCGTGTTCTAATCCATGAGTTGCCCAATCTTCTTTTCTTCCTACTCCTAATATTCCATTATGAGCGATTGTACCTGCCCAACAAATTGTAGCTCTCGCTTCATAGTTTGTAGGCTCTTTCATAACAATTCTAGCAGCTTCTATTATTGACACTAAAGTAGCTTCTGCTAAACGGTCAGTTAAAATAACATCTTGAGTTTTTGTTAGATAGCGTTCAAAGATATGACTCATCATATCAACAATTCCTGCGGCTGTTTGATATTTTGGTAAAGTGTATGTTAATTCTGGATTGATAATTGCAAAAACTGGTCTAATATATCTAGTATATGTTCCTCTTTTTAACATGCCATCTGTTTTGGTTATTACAGAAGCTGCGCTGCCTTCAGATCCAGCTGCAGGAATTGTTAATACTACTCCTACTTTTAACGCTGATTTAGCAACTACTTTATTATCATAAAAATCCCAAAAGTCTCCTTTGTATTTAGCTCCTAAAGCAATCGCTTTAGCAGAGTCAATTACAGAACCTCCTCCAACCGCTAAAACAAAATCCACTTTCTCTTCTTTACAAAGTTCTATTCCTTTATATACTAATGTATCTCTAGGATTTGGTACTACTCCTCCTAATTCAACATATTCTATCTTTAATTTATTTAATGATTGAATTACTCTATCAAATAGACCTGAACGTTTAATAGATCCAGACCCATAATGAATTAAAACCTTTTTTGCTTTATAAAATTTCAACAATTTTCCCACTTCAAGTTCACTATCTTTACCAAACACAAATTCAGTAGGGCTATAAAAATTAAAGTTCAACATTTTCATCACTCCTTTAAGATATTATATCATAAAATAAATACAATAAAATACATAATTATTAACAAAAGCTTTTATAATATTTCATATTAAAAGCATTCTTTATAATTTGCATACAAAATTTATTAGATTTGTGATAATAAAATTATTATACGTAATTACTTTTTTATTATAATAGATTTCTAATATCTTAAAAAAATGATATAATAATTCAAAAGAAAGAAGTGTGTTTATGAAAGATATTACCTGGATTAAAAATCGCTTAATAGCTCATAGAGGTCTTCATTCAAAGGATAAATTAGTACCAGAAAATTCAATGAAAGCATTTGAATTAGCTATTAAGCATAATTATGGAATTGAAATGGATATCAATGTCCTAAAAGATGGAACTGTAGTTGTTTTTCATGATATTACTTTAGATAGGTTAACTGGACAAAGTGGAAATCTAAACGATTTAAATTATGAACAGATTAAAAACTTAAAATTGCTAAATACAAATGAACACATTCCAACCTTAAAAGAAGTTCTTAATTTCGTCGATGGAAGAGTTCCTCTTTTGATTGAATTAAAACCACTAGGCAAACAAATTTATTTATGTGAACAATTCATGAAAATTATGAATCAATATAAGGGGGCTTACGCAATTCATTCATTTAGCCCTAAAATCATATATTGGTTTAAGAAAAATCATCCAAAAGTTATTAGAGGTCAAATAACCGAATATTTTAGAAATAATCAAAAAATGAAAAGATTTACAAAATATCTCATGAAATCAATGTTTTTAAATAAATTTACTAAACCAGATTTTGTAAACTATGGTATTCATGATTTGCCTAATAAATATTGTGATAAAGCCTATAAGAATGGAATGTGTATAATTTCCTATGCTTCTAAATCTCAAGAAGAATTTGATATGGTTAAATCACACTATGATAACTCAGTATTTGAGTTATTTATACCAAGAGAATAAGTGATAATATGAAATATGATATCCAACAAAAAATTGATATGACAAAAGAAACCATAAAAACATCTATGGATTCTTTTATCATGGACAGTTTAACAAAAACATACAATGAAATATTTTTAAAAGAATATTTAAAAAATTATATCAATATAACTTCATATAAAAAAACTAGGCCTAATATATATTTAATTATTTTACATGTTGATAATCTCGCTAAGATAAATATTAAATATTCCAACAAAATAGGTGACGAAACCATTGTTAATCTTGGATATCTTATTCGTCAAATTCAATCAGAAGATGATTTAATTTTTAAAAGTAAAGGTCCTGGATATATATTATTAGTACATGATTTTAAAGGAGATAATATTAAAAAGTATGTTACTAATTTTCAGACCGAAGTAAAAAAAGCTAATATATTTATTGAATCTATATCTATCTCAGCTGCTGTAACTAAATTAGATGAAATTGATAATAGTCTTCCAATTGAAGAAAGAGTCAGTAAATTCATGAATAAAGCTGCTCAACGAATTAATTTAGCTTATGAAATGCCTGACAGCGCATATGTTGATAGAGATAATATAATTGACCGCATTTCATTAGGAAAAATATTAATTACAGAATCCGATTCATTAGCTTTAGAAATCGCTAAACGTTTTTTTGAAAAAAATCAATATAAGGTTATTACTGCTAGTGATGGTGTTAGCACAGTTAAAAAAGCCAACGAACAATTTTTTGATGCAATTATTGTTGATAGATATACATATAAAATGGATGGAATTACCGTTAAACAACATCTTAATGAATCATCAATTAACATGAATACTATATACATATTAACTGTTCAAAATAAAGATGTAAGTTTAATCGAAAAAGCTAATAAAATAGGCATTGATTATGTTATATCTAAGCCAATTATTTTTGAAGAAATATTAGGGTTGATTGAAAGAAATATTAAAAAAAGAGCAAAAACTTAAAAATGAATTATCAAGACGTAATATTTTTAGCAATTATTTTAGTTTCTATTTCAATCTTCCTAATCGGCTTAGTTTTTTTTCAAAAGTTATTTATAAAATACAAACAAAACTTAAATTACAATATCCAACAAAGATTAATGAAATGCTTTATTTCCCAAGAAGAAATAGAGTGTAAATGTTCCAAAAAGCTATTTATTAAAAACTTTTTTATTCTGACTCAAATAGTTCAATTGCCTCAAAATGCTTTAGATAAAGCATATAATTATTTATTAGATAAAAAAGTGATTAACCTATATGTTAAAGAATTACATAGTAAAAATACTTACAAACGCAAACGTGCTATAGTATATTTATCTCTCTTTAATAATAGAGTTATCAAAAAGGAACTTCTCAATCAATTAAAAATCGAACAAAAAGAACATATTAAAATTTTAATTGTAAACTCTTTGAAAAACTCTTTAGATCGCGAAGTTTTAACTGGCATAATAAACAGTTTAATCGCAAGCCATAGAAATTATCAAAAACGTGTTATTACTATATTAAAAAATCATGTTAATCAAAGCAAACATAATTTAGATCAATATTTTGATTCTCCTTTAATTGAAATTAAGGAGTCTTTTATTGAACTCGCTATTCCGGCACGAGCTCTGAACACTTTCCCCTGCTTACCATAGAATTTTATTTTTGCAGATAATAAATAATCATCAGCGGATTTTGTGTAACAAACCTGCCGTGACCAAGTTGAG
>JAOZSU010000022.1:7197-9535 GCA_029939475.1 Mycoplasmatota bacterium
GCTTTTGAAGAACATCTAAAGAAGACTTTAGAAGAAATTGAAAATCACTATATTTATAATAATTCTTTAATACTTAAGAATATTAAAAAGTCTAGAATTGATCGCTTATATCACCAAACTTTGATAGCCTTATCTAGTTATTATGGATTTAGTTTAAAAACCCATAAATATCTCGGAAATGTAGATCAAGAGGTAGTTAAAATCGCAGCTAATTCATTGGTTGAATCAGGAGATATTGAAACTATTAAATATTTAACAAATTATGCAAGTATGACTCCAAGAGATACTATTTTTTCTGATGCTATTTATAAAATTTGTGAAAATAATAAGGAGTTATATTTAGATGTATATCATCTCTTTCTATCGTCAAAAGATGAGAGAAAAAAATATCTTTTAGCTGGTGTTTTATCTAAAAAAATAGATTACTTGGTTTTAATTATCAAAAATGATGATAATTTAGATTCTCTATTAACTTCCATGATTAATAGTCGTTATTCAGTTAACATTATAAATTGGTTAAATTTTAATAAAGATATAGAGATGGAAAATAAAATAATAAATATTATTGCTCCTATAGCTAAAAATAATTATGATTTTTACTTAGAACTTAATCAATATTTAGATTCAAGAATTTTTAAAAAACTTGGATTCATAAAAACTAAAAGTCATGAAAGACAGATTCCTGAAACCGAACCTGAAACTAGAAAATTTAAATGGCTGATTAAAATATTAATAGCTTCGATATTGTTTATACCTTTTATGTTTGCTTTAACTCATATTTCAATGGTATTTAATGATAGTTTAATTAATATATTAAACAGTTATATGGTACAAATTAATATTTGGTTTATTGGCTACTATGTTTTTATAAATACTTTTTATATTTCCATGGCTATTTTATCCGTATTTGAATTTAAAAAACAAAGAGCTTTATGGGAAATTAAGAATGAAGATTTTTTATACGAAGAAGGTATAATTTCACCTATATCTATTATTATTCCTGCTTATAATGAAGAAATGAATATAGAAGAAAGTATTCGTTCTTTATTGAGTTTAAAATATCCTAATTTTGAAATTATTATAGTTAATGATGGCTCAAAAGACAATACCTTGCAAACCATTATTAATTCTTTTGAATTAAAAAGAGTAAATTTTGTTGAAAATAAATTAATAGGAACCAATCATGTTAAAGCTGTATATAAAAATAAATTTTATTCTAAGCTAACTTTAATCGATAAAGTAAATGGTGGAAAAGCTGATGCATTAAATGTCGGAATTAATTTTTCTAAGTTTGATTATGTATGTGGAATTGATGCGGATTCTATTATTGAATCTGATGGATTATTAAAAATGATGAGTTCTGTACTTGATTATGATGAAATTGCTCTAGCTTTAGGCGGATCAATAGTACCTGTTAATGGCGCCATTATTAATTATGGACATATTGAAAAATATAATTTACCACATAAGCCTATAACAAGGTTTCAAACAATAGAATATATAAGAGCATTTAACACTGGTAGATTATCTTTTTCTAAATTAAAGGCATTATTAATTATATCGGGCGCTTTTGGTTTGTTTGAAAAGCGAATACTTATAGAAATAGGTGGTTATTTATCGGCTAGCTCATTTAGAAAACTTACAGTTGGTGAAGATATGGAGCTTGTAGTTCGTATAACAAGAAGAGCAATTGAAACCAATTTAAATCATAGAGTTAAATATATTCCTATGGCTAGATGTTATACAGAGGTACCTGAAAAAGTTAAGATTTTATTTAATCAAAGAAATAGATGGCAAAGAGGTTTAATTGAAACATTATCATATCACCGTAAAATGTTGTTTAATCCCAAATATGGTCCTATAGGTTTAATAGCTATGCCTTATTTTTTCATTTTTGAAATGGTCGCTCCGCTATTAGAATTACAGGTTTATTTATCAATAATTGTTGGATTGATACTAGGTGTTTTTAATGGAGTATATATTCTTCTATTATTAGTAATAACAACTCTATATGGTATTATTCTATCCATGATTTCTTTATTTGTCCAAGAAAAATATTCTGAATCCTTAAGTATAAAGGATACATTTATATTAATATTCTATGCCATTATTGAGAATTTTGGATGGAGACAATTTATGAATATATATCGTAGTTGGGGATATTTATCATCATTAAGAGGTAAACATAAATGGGGTAAAATGACTCGAGTTGGCTTTAAGAAATAAGTAAAATAGCTAAAAATAAAGCACCTTGTAACTTACAAGGTGCTTTAACTATACATGTAAACTAAATTAATCCATATCTACATCAAAACTTTCTAAAATAGAATCTTTTTTT
>JAOZSU010000023.1:0-9209 GCA_029939475.1 Mycoplasmatota bacterium
GTTGGAGATATGGTATACTAACCATATTACTCTAATGAAGGGAGCTATTTTTATTATGAGATTAACACTAAAGCAGAAAATGGAGCTGTTTAGATAATTCTCCTACAGAAAACTTCTTTGGTAGAATGAAGGTTGAAATGTGGTACGATTATGAAAAAAATGTAAGACTCCAAAAGCATTAATTAAAGCAATAAATGAATACATAGATTACTCTACAATAACCAAAAACTTCAATAAAAAACAAAAGAACTTGCTCCTATGCATTTTAGGTAACGAGTTCTTTCGACTCTTTTTATTTAATTGTTCATTTTATAGAAGCTAACTCAAAAAGACTCTTTTTTGTTTGCTTCTTTTTCAGCTTTCAATTGAGCTTTTAGTTCCTTTTTATATTTTGGTATAGGATCATATCCTCCTTTTGAAAAAGGATTGCATCTTAAAACTCTCCAAATAGATAATAACGCTGCATAGAAAATATTATAGTTTTCAAATGCTTGAACAGCATAATTTGAACAAGTTGGTCGATATTTGCAGGTTGGATTTTTACCTTTTGTAGCTTCTTGATATTTTTTTATTAATTTAATTATAAATTTTTTCATAGTTATCACCATATATATTGTATCAAATTTTAGTAAAAAAACTAAATTATATACTCTATGAAAGCAAATTTCTTTTAAAAACAATATATATTTGATATATTATATATAATACTAAATTCTTTAATATGGCAATATGATGAGGTAAAACACAGTTTCTTGTGATATTTCTTTAGATTATGGCGTCAAATAAAATTTACAGTTTACATTTTTGATATGTAGTTGTATAATATATTAAAGATATTTAAATCAAATAGGAGGAAAAAAATGAAGAGAATATTAAGTTTAGTTTTTGTTAGTGCATTAGCTTTATTTGCTTTTACTGCTTGTAATTCAACAACCACAGAAAATACTGAAGCAACTACAGCTGCACAAACAACTGCGGCAGATATGACATATGAAATCGCATTAGTAACAGACGTTGGTAATATTGATGACAAGTCATTTAATGAAGGTACATGGAATGGTGTGGTTCAATATGCAGAAGAACATGACATTAGTTACACATACTATCGTCCAACTGAAGATAGTGATGCAGCTAGAGTAGAATCAATTGAAACAGCTATTGAAGCTGGAGCTAAAATTGTTGTAACTCCTGGATACTTGTTTGAAACAGCTATCTATGAAGTACAAGATAATTATCCAGATGTTGCTTTCTTATTATTAGATGGTGCACCTCACACAGCTGATTATGCTACATTCTATACAGCTGATAATACTCATAGCATTCTTTATCAAGAAGAACAAGCTGGATTCTTAGCTGGATACGCAGCTGTTATGGATGGATACAGAGAACTTGGATTCGTTGGTGGTATGGCAGTTCCTGCTGTAGTACGTTATGGATATGGATATGTTCAAGGCGCAGATCAAGCAGCTTCTGAATTAGGTCTTTCTCAAGGCGATGTAAACATTAAATATTATTATGCTGGTGCATTTGTTGGAAGTCCTGAATTAGAAACTAAAATGGATTTATGGTATTCAGGTGGAACTGAAATTGTTTTCGCTTGTGGTGGTAAACTTTATACAAGTGTTGTAGCTTCAGCTGAAAACAGTACTAGTGGAATGGTAATTGGTGTTGACGTTGACCAAGCAGCTGAATCAAATAGAATTTTAACTTCAGCTATGAAAGGTTTAACTGTATCTGTATATGATGCATTAACAGCTTTTTATAACAATGATAAAGAATGGCCAGAAGATTTTGCTGGTGCAACTGCAGTTCTTGGCGCTGATTCTGATGGTGTAGGTCTACCTACAGTTGAATCTTCTTGGAGATTTAATTCATTTACAGTAGAACAATATCAAGCTATTTTTGATAAATTAGTTGATGGAACAATCGTTGTTAGCAATGATATTACTACTGAACCAACTGTTACATTAGTTACAGTAGATTATGATGCATAATAAAAGAAAATATATTTAATTCTATAAAAATTTCTTTTTGAAAAGGGCACTGCCCTTTTCTTTTTTTTATGATATAATAATTATAATTATTATTATGTTAAAAAATATATATTTTTTTAGAAAGGAAAATTATGGAAGATTACATTATTGAAATGAACGGTATTCGTAAAGAATTTCCTGGAGTTGTTGCCAATGATAATGTTACAATAAAATTAAAACGTGGCGAGATACATGCCTTACTTGGTGAAAACGGCGCAGGAAAATCCACTTTAATGAGCGTACTGTTTGGATTATATCGACCAGAAGCTGGTGAAATCAGAAAAAATGGAAAAGTTGTTAATATCACAAATCCAAATGATGCCAATGATTTAGGTATTGGTATGGTTCACCAACATTTCAAATTGGTTGAAGTTTTCACTGTGTTGGAGAATATTATTTTAGGAGCTGAACCAACAAAATATGGTTTTTTATCTACAAAAGAAACTAGAGAAAAAGTTCTAGAACTTAGTGAAAAATTCAATTTAAAGGTCGATGTAGATGCTAAGATTGAAGATATTTCTGTTGGGATGCAACAAAGAGTTGAAATTCTTAAAATGTTATATCGTGAGAATGAGATACTTATTTTTGATGAACCAACTGCAGTATTAACCCCTCAAGAAATTGATGAGTTAATGAAAATTATGAAAGATTTGATTAAAGAAGGAAAATCAATTTTATTTATTTCGCATAAATTAAATGAAATTATGTCTGTTTGCGATAGAGTTTCTGTGCTTAGAAAAGGGAAATACATAGGAACTGTTGATGTAGACAAAACAAATATTGATGAATTATCTGAAATGATGGTAGGTAGAAAAGTTGATAGTGTTAAAGTTACACCAAAGAAAAAAGTTGGAAAAACTATATTATCAGTTAGAAACCTCGTTGTTCCTAGTAAATTGCACAAGAATAATGCGGTAAATAATGTTTCGTTTGATGTCCATGAAGGAGAGATTTTATGTATTGCTGGAATCGAAGGAAATGGACAAACTGAATTAGTTTACGGTATTACAGGGTTAGAAAAAATCACTTCAGGAAATTTAATTCTAAATGGTGAAGATATATCAAAAATTGATATACGTAAAAGAAATATGATGGGAATGAGTCATATTCCTGAAGATAGACATAAACATGGATTAGTTTTAGATTTTAACTTGGCTAATAATTTGATATTAAAAAAATATTTTCAAGAAGAATATCAACAACATGGATTTATTAAAAAAGATCAAGTGTATAAACATTCTGATAAATTAATTGAAGAATATGATATTCGAAGTGGTAGAGGATCTCAAACAATAGTAAGAAGCATGAGTGGTGGGAACCAACAAAAAGCTATTATTGCTCGTGAAATTGATTGTGAATCTAGTGTTTTAATAGCCGTTCAACCAACAAGAGGATTAGATGTTGGAGCTATTGAAAACATACATAAAATGATTATTCAACAACGAGATATGAATAAGGCAATCTTACTTATTAGTCTCGAATTAGATGAGGTTATGGATATAAGTGATAGAATTTTAGTAATGTATAACGGTAAAATTGTCGCTGAACTTAATCCAAAGAAGACTTCACCTCAAGAAATTGGTTTATACATGGTAGGTTCTAAAATCCAAGATAAATTTATTGAAAAAGAGGTGAAAAAAGATGAATGATATTAAAGCTTTGAAATCAAAAGAAAAGAAACCATTTCATCTTTCTGATGGAACAATAAATATTCTATCCTCAGTTATTTCAATAATAGTTGGATTTATAGTTGGATTTATCATCCTTATTATTCTCGAATTAACAAAGGCAGATTCTGATATTTCAAAATCATTTAGTGTTATGTCTGATTTTGTTGTATATGCTTTTAAAGATAGTGGATTTTTTATTAAAATTTTCTATAATTCTGCGCCATTACTTTTAACCGGATTATCTGTTGGATTTGCATTTAAAGCAGGTTTATTCAATATTGGTGCGACTGGGCAATATATGATTGGTGCTTATTTTGCAGTTGTCGCAGCTATTTTATGGAGCTTCCCATGGTGGGCTGCTATGTTTGTGGCTATGATTGGTGGAGCTATTTGGGGATTTATACCAGGTTATTTTAAAGCTAAATTTAATATAAATGAAGTTATTACAACTATTATGTTAAATTGGGCTGCGCTATCATTGGTTAACTTATTGTTATTAAATATGCCAGCTATAAAAACATTACCTCCATATAATAGAACAGATCCAATTGGATATCATAATCCAAGTGGGTTAATTCCTGATTTCGGATTGAAAGAAATTCTAGGAACTCAATATATAAATATAAGTATCTTTATTGCTATTTTCATTGCTATTATTATATACATTATTTTAGAAAAAACAATATTTGGATATGAAGTTAAAGCTTGTGGATACAATAAAAATGCCAGCGTTTATGCAGGTATAAAGGCGAAAAAAACTATTATTTTAACTATGATTATTGCTGGAGGATTATCAGGTATAGCAGGTGGAATTTATTATTTGGCAGGTACTGCTCAATTCGCTGTTCAAGATAAATTACCAATCATGGGATTTAATGGAATTCCAGTTGCTTTGTTGGCAAATTCAAATCCTTTAGGAATAATTGCATCGAGTATCTTTATTGGATATTTACAAGTTGGGGGACAGGCATTTGAGGGTGTATATAGTTCTGAAATGACAAATGTTATTTTAGCTATAATTATATATTTCAGTGCGTTTACATTGATTGTAAGTCAAATGATAAGGAATATTATCAAAAAGAAACATAGAGGAAATAAAACAGGTTCAAATGATAAAGGAATAATCGATAAAAAGCTTGAACCTAATAATAACCCACCTGATAAAAAACAGAAAAAGGGAAGTCAAGAAAATAAGATGGAGGTGAGTAAATAATGGATGTTATAGCTATTATTATTTCTAAAACTATCTTATTTGCTATCCCATTAATTTTAGGTGCTCTTGCAGGTATGTTTAGTGAGAGAAGCGGTGTTATCAACATTGCTTTGGAAGGTATTATGGTCTTTGGGTCATTGTTTGCGTCTATATTCTTAATTGGAAGTTTTGGGCAGACTACTTTTGCTCAAAATAATCCACAGATGTTTGTTTTAATTGCTTTAGGAATTGCTGGAGTTTCTGGTTTAATCTTTTCATTATCATTAGCTTATGCTGCTATTAATCTTAAGGCTAATCAAATTATTAGTGGTACAGCTTTAAATATGTTTGCTCCAGCATTTGCGTTCTTATTTGCAAAAGCTGCGTTAAATATTAATACCGGTAGTATTCCTTTACCAAAAGATGTATTAAAATTAAGTTCTGAGTCATTTGGTATTGATTCTTCACAAATAGCAGGTTGGGTGGATATTTTATTCTTTAAGAATTTATACCTCTCCACTATATTAGCGTTTGTGATACTTATTATTGCTTTTGTTTTATTATATAAAACTAGATTTGGGTTACGTTTACGTGCCTGTGGTGAACATCCTCAAGCCGCTGATAGCGTTGGTATAAAAGTATTAAGAATGCGCTATATTGGTGTTGCAATTTCAGGTTTCTTAGCAGGTATAGCTGGATTTTCATTCAGCATCGCTAATGGAGCTGCCCACGAAGTAGATGTATTAGGTTATGGTTTCTTAGCTTTGGCTGTTATGATTTTTGGTAATTGGAAACCATTTAAAATTTTATTTGCTGCTTTATTCTTCTCATTCTTTAAGTCTTTGGCAGTATTAGCTGATACATTACCACAATTCCCTGATTTTGGATTGAATGAGAGTCAATATTTGTATAAAATATTACCATACGCTATAACTTTAGCAGCACTTGCATTTACATCTAAAAATTCAAGAGCTCCAAAAGCAGAAGGTATTCCATACGATACTGGAAAACGATAAAATGAATTTTTGATGTAATAAATATAAACATGAATAAAACTTCACATCAAAGTGGAGTTTTTTGTGTAAAATAGACACTTTTTGTTGTTATTATTTTATCAATATGTTACAATATGTGTTGGTGATTTTATGATAAATCAAAAAAACGTTGAAATATTATTTGATTATTTTGATACTTCAGCGATATTGTTTTATAAAAAATATAAAAAAACTTATTTAGAAGGTTTAGTAATAGCATGTGAAAATTTAATGGCTAATTCTATTGAAGATAAATACAAAGAAATTAAACAAGATTTAAACAATATCTTAAAATCGGTTTCATCAATTGAATTTCAAAAAGAAGAGATAAGAAAGGCATTTCAGTTTGCTTGCTTAAGAGGATTTAAGCATAAAAATATTACTAATCAAATGATTACACCAGAAACTATAGGAATATTTGTTAATTACTTAATCGCAAGATTATATGATAAGCAGGATTTAATTTTGTTAGATCCATTAGTTGGAACTGGAAATTTAATAACTTCAATAGCTAACAATTCAAATCGAATTAAAGAGATAATTGGAATCGATAATAACTTAACTGCTTATCAATTATCTTCAGCTCTGTTTGATATATTAAATTATGGAGAACATGTATTCTTTCAAGATACATTAACATTTGAGTATAACAGTTCGGATGTTATCGTTACTGATTTCTCTGGGGTAGAGGAAGATGTGATTTATAATATTATTGAACATTACAATAAAAGCATTAAAAGCGGAGGATTTTTAATAGGATTATTTGATTGTGAAGTAGTAGAACCAGAAAAATTAGTAAAACAATCTGTTAATCTAAATAAATATTGGAAATTATTTGGAATGATTAATTTACCTAAAAATATCCTAAAGAACAAAGGTAAATGTATTGTTATATTTCAAAGAGAAGGTAAAGTTGTAATTCAACCAAGTAAATTTTTATTAGTTGATTTACCTGAATTTGATAAAGAAGAAGAAATGAAACATGTTATAAACCAAATAAATAATTGGTTTGATAATACAGAATTTTATAAAATATAGGAGAAAAGAAAAATGAGAAAAATAATGGCTGTAAATGCTGGGAGCTCATCTTTAAAATTTCAATTATTAGAAATGCCGGAAGAAAAATTAATTACTAGTGGAATTGTTGAAAGAATTGGAATGGAAAATTCTGTTTTTTCAATAAAATTAAACGGGAAAGAAATTGAAGAAACATTAGATATTAAAAATCATAGTGTAGCTGTTAATATTTTATTGAATAAGTTAATTGATTTAAAAATAATTAAAGAATTTGATGAGATTTCAGGAGTTGGACATAGAGTAGTTCATGGTGGAGACAAAATTAGTGAATCAGTTGTTTTAGGTGATGATGAAATTGAATATTTAGAAAAAATCGTTGATTTAGCACCATTACACTTAGGTCCTAATTTAGTTGGGATAAAGGCGTTTAAAAAGTTATTACCACATGTTAAAAACGTTGGAGTATTTGATACAGCGTTTCATCATACTATTCCTGAAGAAGCTTTCTTATATTCAGTTCCTTATGAATGGTATACAGATTATAAAGTAAGAAAATATGGTTTTCATGGAACAAGTCATAAATATGTATCTTATAGATGTGCTGAAATTTTAGGAAAGAAACCTGAAGAAGTAAATGTTATTGTTGCTCATATTGGTAATGGAGCTTCAATATGTGCTGTAAAACATGGTGAATCAGTGGATACTTCTATGGGATTTACTCCACTTGAAGGTATACCTATGGGAACAAGATCTGGTAATATTGACCCTGCAATTATAGAATATATGATGAATAAGAAAAATATGACGGTTAACGAAATAACTAATTATTTAAATAAAAAATCAGGGTATATTGGATTATCAGGACTTTCATCTGATTCTAGAGATTTAGTTGAAGCTTCTAAGAAAGGGAACCATCGCGCTCAATTAGCCATTGACGTTCAAGCTAAAAGAATAGCTGATTACATCGCTAGTTATTATGTATATATGGGTGGAGCTGACGCAATTGTTTTCACAGCTGGTATTGGTGAAAATGCGATAACAACTAGAGAAAACATTATTAATCGATTAGCTGTTTTAGGAGCTAAGATTGATAAAGAAAGAAATAATTGCCGTAGAATAGAACAACTTATTTCGGCAGACGATTCCAAAATTAAAGTATTTGTTATTCCTACAAACGAAGAGGTAATGATTGCTAGAGACACTTTG
This sequence comes from Mycoplasmatota bacterium, assembly GCA_029939475.1. GTDB lineage: Bacteria > Bacillota_I > Bacilli_A > Izemoplasmatales > Hujiaoplasmataceae > 4572-104. The sequence goes on from JAOZSU010000023.1 coordinate 8,153, forward strand.
GCTTTATTATAAAAGAAAATATAAACTCCTTTCAGTAATATGTTACTGAAGGGAGTTTTTTTATGTTGTATATATATTTTTTTATTAATTTAGTTTTATCCTTAGCCAATATAGGAATAAATACAATGTGCGAGAATGATTTACAAGTTTTAAATGGATATTATCATAATGAAGAATATTATTTAGAATATGGATCCATATATTATGAAAATGGCGATACTAATGGATTTATACGCATAAAAGATAGTGAGAACCAAAATTTAATAAAGGAAATAGAATATGATGGAAATAACATTGAAATATTTAAATATTTAGCTGAAATAGATGATGATTCTTTTTTAGTTGTTTGTGAACAATATAAACAAACTAATGATTATGAAATTCCCACTTTTAATCAAACAATAATACTTAGATATGATTTTTATGGAAATTTATTAGAAGAATCAGTATTTTATGAAAAGTATATAGAGTATCATAATCATAATCATTATTTAGTGATGATTGATAAATCTAATAAAGCAATATACTTAAATTCAAAAGGTAAACCATTAGATAATCCTGAAATTAATAATGAATATTATGATAAATATAAAGATCAATTTCAAGGAATGGCTTTTATAAACGGAGATAGTGTAGATAGTATTAATATAGATTACCCAGGTATCTATTCAATTGAAATTAAAGATAAAAATTACAGCTTTTCATACTTAGTTACAATCATACCTAAGGTAAGTATTATTGGTGAAAAATATCAAGATTACTATATAGGTGAAATTAAAATCATAGCTAAAGGTATTATTTATTTAAATAACGAAGAATATATAAGTGATTCAATAATTGATATTCCAGGAAATTATAATATTACTATATATGGTGAAAATGAATATCAATATTCAAGAGACTTTACTATATTACCAAAAATATCATATTTTGATGGTTCTAATAATTTTAATTTTAAGGATAATTTAGAAATCAAAAAACCGATTAAAATATACTCTAATGGTACTGCTATCTTAATTGATGGAGATATCTATAATTCTGAATATATAAATAAAAT
>JAOZSU010000024.1:0-2615 GCA_029939475.1 Mycoplasmatota bacterium
TTTCGTTTTCATAAATATCATGAGTTTTTTTATTGTGTGTTAAGATATCATTGTTTAACTGTTTTATTTGTGAATCAAATTTCACATGTATTTGATTTAAATTGTCTTGGTGACTCAATTCGATTTTAAAAAAATCTTCAATTAAACTTTCCTCTTTTTCTTTGTATTCTCTGTTAATTGCGTCAAGGTATGTTTGTTTTAAATTTTTCACATGCAAAAATTCCCGTTCAAGTTGGTTTAAACGGGATTTGTATGACTTCGAGTATTCAAAAAAATCGTTATACACTTTTAGCAAAATATCGCCTTTTTTTGCCATTTTATAAAACCTCATACCTTCTATATATCAATTATATATTATATAATTTTATATTTCAAGTTATCTGAAAAAATATAACGTTTTTTTTGTGAAATTTGATATAATATAATAGAGGTGTTTATATGGATGAACGTATTATCAGTAATAATCTTCTGATTGATGATGAGGTAGATATTACTTTACGCCCGAAATATTTTGTGGAATATGTAGGACAAACTAATGTAAAAGAAATGATTGAAATATCAGTTAAAGCGGCTAAATTAAGACAAGAATCCCTTGATCATGTATTGCTGTATGGCCCTCCTGGATTAGGTAAAACTACCTTAGCTCAAGTGATAGCTAATGAACTTGGGGTTAATATGAAATTAGTCAGTGGTCCGACAATAGAACGCACGGGAGATTTAGCTGCGATACTTACTTCGCTTGAACCGGGGGATGTGTTATTTATCGATGAAATTCATCGTTTGCCTAAGATTGTGGAAGAAATTCTTTATTCTTCAATGGAAGACTATGTTATTGATATCGTAGTTGGAAAAGATTCAGGTGCAAAGTCTATACGGGTTGATTTGGCGCCATTTACCTTGATTGGAGCTACTACAAGATTTGGTGATTTAACAGGACCTTTAAGAGATCGTTTTGGAATTGTTCATAAACTCGAATTTTATTCTTTTAAAGATTTAGAAAAGATTTGTGAAAGAACAGCTAGAATTTATGATTATCCAATTCATAAGGAAGCAATCAAAGAACTGGCTAAGCGCAGTAGAGGAACTCCAAGAATTGTCAATAGATTATTCAGAAGAGTTCGCGATTATGCAGATATTTTAGGTGATGGAACTATTACTTTAGCGATAACAAAAATAGCTTTAGAGAAACTTAAAATTGATGAATTAGGTTTAGATTCTAAAGATAGAGAATATCTTTTAGGCATAATTGAAAAATATAGAGGTGGTCCAGTTGGGCTTGATACTATAGCTACTTCAATCAGCGAAGATTCTCGTACTCTTGAAGATGTGTATGAACCATTTTTAATCCAAAGTGGTTTTATAAGTCGAACTCCTAGAGGAAGAGTAGTTACTGAAAAAGCATATAAACATTTAAATAAAACTTACCAAGGAACGTTATTTTAAGATGAAGACAAAAGACTTTGATTATAATTTACCCTTAGAACTTATTGCACAGACACCTTTAGAAAAAAGATCTGATTCAAGACTTCTTGTGGTTAACAGAAACAATTTTGATTTAAAACATGATAAATTTAATAATATTGGAAATTATTTAAAAAGGGGAGATGTTTTGGTTTTAAACAATACCAAAGTAATTCCCGCAAGATTATATGGAGTTAAAGAAAAGACTAATGCTAATATAGAGATTCTTTTATTAAATTCATATGGGCCTAATTTATGGGAGGCTTTAGTTAAGCCTGCAAGAAGGGTTAAGCTTGGGACGAGAATTAATTTTGGAGAAGGGAAACTTATTTTAGAATGTATAGAAGAACTTGATGAAGGTATTAGGCATTTTAAATTGGAGTATGATGGAAATTTAGAAGAAATTCTAGATTTATTAGGAGAAATGCCTTTACCACCATATATTCATGAGAAGTTGCTTGATCAATCAAGATATCAAACTGTTTATTCTAAAATAAGCGGTTCAGCCGCTAGTCCTACTGCAGGATTACATTTTACTAAAGAATTATTAGAAAAATTAAAAGATATGGGAGTTATAATTCAATATATAACTCTTCATGTAGGACTTGGGACATTTCGTCCTGTAATGGTTGAAGATATCTCTCGACATAAAATGCATTCAGAGTTTTATTCAATGGATGAACAGGTCGCAGATATTTTAAATAAAGCAAAGGCTGAAGGGAGAAACATCGTAAGTGTAGGTACGACTTCAGTTAGGACATTAGAAACTATCTATGGTAAATATTCTACTTTTAAGGCTTGTTCAGGTTTTACAGATATTTTTATCTATCCCGGTTATGAATTTAAGGCAATTGATACATTAATTACTAATTTTCATTTGCCAAAATCAACTTTATTGATGTTGGTATCTGCTTTCGCTTCAAAAGAAATTATTATGCATGCATATGGAGTTGCGGTTAAAGAAAGATACAGGTTTTTCTCTTTTGGAGATTCAATGATTATTCGCAAATAAAAAAGACAGAGATAATATAAAATCTGTCTTTTTTTAGAATAAAACTAACTAATAGGTTTGATTTTTTTCGCTAGATAGATAAAAGGTGTATCTAAAGCAGCTACCATTACCTTAATTAAATAAGTTGATAACATAATTTCAA
>JAOZSU010000024.1:2625-3643 GCA_029939475.1 Mycoplasmatota bacterium
TCAAGTAATACATTGATATCAAAAAAGAATACAAAGGCAATAGTTACGAATATAGCTGTATCTACTAATTGAGAAACTATTGTTGAACCATTGTTTCTAATCCATAAGTATTTATTATCGGGTAGTTTCCTTCTAATCCATTGAAATAGATTTACATCAATTGTTTGTGAAATTATAAAAGCTGTAAAACTACCGACAACTACCCAGGGATAACGGATTCCAAAAATACTATTTAAAGCATCATATCCCGTATCTTCAGCACCTGGATGAAACTGCAAGGCAACTGTCATGATAATTAAAGTAAATATCATAATGGTAAAGCCCATATAAACTGCTTTCTTGGCTTCTTTTTTACCGTATATTTCATTTAAAGCATCGGTTCCCAAAAAGATAGTACCGTACATAATATTACCTAAATTAGCATTTAGTCCAAATAAGTCTAATATTTCAGTAACTTGAATATTAGCTAAAATGGTTGACATAGCTATCCAAGCAAAAATACCTAATTTACCGAACAATTTGTACATAATCATAAATAAAACAAAATTTATTAGCGCAAAAAGCACCCAAATAATTTCATTTGGCATAATATTCCTCCTAGTTTTGTTAACGCAGGATGGTTTCGAACTGCGTGTCTGAATAATTATAACTAACTTAAGAAAAAAATACAATAAAAGTTTGCCTATAAATCAAAAAAGTAGTAAAATATTAATGATTTTGTATAGAAATTGATATTCTTATTTTTAAATATGCAAAAAGCATAATAAAAATATATAAATTTTTATAATATATGTTATCATTATTCATATATAATACCATTGAGAATTAAAAGGAAGGAGAGTATTATTAATTTTATTAAATTAATTTTACGACAAAACAATGAAAAGAGAAGTTTTAGTTGAAGTATCCGCAAGACATGTTCATTTATCAAAAGAACATTTAGAAATATTATTTGGAAAAGGGTATGAATTAACAGTAAAAAAAATGTTAAGCCAACCAGGTCAATTTGCAGCTTTAG
>JAOZSU010000024.1:3653-9101 GCA_029939475.1 Mycoplasmatota bacterium
TCAATATTATATGTTACTGTTGCGGCAATTGTAGGCCCAAGAAAAGAGCTTCCTAGAGTATCTATTTTAGGACCTGTAAGAAGTTCAACTCAGGTAGAAATATCTTTGACAGACGCAAGAAGCATAGGAATAGATGCTCCTATTAGAATGTCTGGGGATACTGCAGGGTCTGCGCCATGTACAATAATTGGTCCTAAAGGTAAGGTAGAGTTATCTGAAGGAGTAATTATCGCAAAGCGTCATATTCATATAACTCCTTTAGACGCAGAAAAATTTAATTTAACAGATAGACAGGTTGTTTCTGTAAAAGTTGATACTTCTAATAGATCTAATATCTTTGGCGATGTAGTTGTTAGAGTTAGAGAAGATTTTAAAACTGCAATGCATATTGATACAGATGAAGGAAATGCGGCTGGTATTAGCGGTACGCAATATGGTGAGATAATTACATAATGGCATTTAGGTTCGAATTAATCCACCAAGATAAATTTTCTGGCGCAAGATATGGAATAATACACACTACTCATGGAAGTTTTGAAACACCAATTTTTATGCCTGTAGGGACACAAGCAACTGTTAAGACTTTGAGTTCTAAAGAAATAAAAGAAGTAAGTGATGGGTTGATTTTAGGAAATACTTATCATTTATGGCTTCAACCAGGGGATGAATTAATAAAACAACATGGAGGAATCCGTGGTTTTATGAATTGGGATGGGGCTTTATTAACAGATTCAGGAGGATATCAAGTATTTTCATTAGCTGATATCCGTGATATTTCTGAAGAGGGTGTTACATTTAGGCATCATCTAAATGGGTCACTTTTACATTTAACTCCAGAACAATCAATAGAAATACAAAATAATTTAGGTGCAGATATCATCATGAGTTTTGATGAATGCCCACCTTTTCATTCAAGTTATGAATATATGAAGGCTTCAGTTGAAAGAACATTGCGTTGGGCTAAAAGAGGGAAAGATGCTCATAAATTTCCTGATAAACAAGCCTTATTTGGTATTGTTCAAGGTGGTCCTTTTAAGGATTTAAGAAAGCATGCAATAGATGAACTGGTTAAAATAGATTTTCCTGGATATAGTATTGGAGGCTTATCTGTAGGGGAATCTAAAGAAGAAATGTATGAAATGCTAGATTATTTAAAAAACGTTATGCCAAAAGAAAAGCCAAGATACCTTATGGGTGTTGGAAGCCCTGATGATTTAATTATGGGGGCTTTAAATGGAATAGATATGTTTGACTGTGTATTACCCACTCGAATAGCTAGGCATGGAAGCGCAATGACTTCATTAGGCAAGGTAGTTATTAAAAATAAAATCTATGAAAAATCTATGGAACCATTAGACCCTAATTGTGATTGCTTTGTTTGTAAGAATCACACTAAAAGTTATTTGCGACATCTATTTAAAGGCAAAGAGATGCTAGGACAAAGATTAATTAGTTATCATAATCTTTATTTTTTAAAAAACTTAATGAAAGAAATTAGAGAAGCTATTAAGGAAGATCGTTTATTAGAATTTAAAGCTGAATTTTTCAAGAGATATTATCACCAAAAGAGATAGTTTTTCATTATTATATTTATTTCTTATTCTTTATATGTTAAGATATAAGAGATATTAGCAGGGGGTATACAATGTTTAGTATGGATGATAAATTTAATCAAAAGCCTACAATTAAAGTTATTGGTATTGGTGGAGGCGGAGGGTCCGCTATTAATAGAATGATTGAAAATGATGTAAGTGGTGTTGAATTTGTCGCTATGAACACTGATGCTCAAGTTTTACGTTTATCAAAAGCTGATATTCGATTACAACTTGGAAAAACTTTAACAAGAGGACTTGGTGCTGGAGCTAATCCTGATATAGGTCGACAAGCAGCACTTGAATCCGAAGATGAAATCCGCGATTTATTAGCCGAGACAGATATGGTTTTTATAACCGCAGGTATGGGTGGAGGAACTGGTACTGGAGCTTCACCTGTAGTTGCTAGAATAGCTAGAGAAATGGGCTGTTTGACTATTGGCTTTGTTACTAAACCTTTTGGCTTTGAAGGTAAACGTAGGGCTTCAATTGCTTTTCAAGGAATTGAAGAACTAAAACCATATGTAGATACTCTAATTGTTATTCCGAATGATAAATTATTATATATAGTAGAGAAAAACACTCCATATTTAGATGCTTTTCGTGAAGTAGATAATGTATTGAGGCAAGGTGTTCAAGGGATTACAGAAATTATTTCAGCTCCTGGTGTTGTAAATGTTGACTTCGCTGATGTTAAAACAGTTATGAAAGATAAGGGAACTGCATTAATGGGGATAGGGTTAGCTGAAGGAGAAAACCGCGCAGTAGAAGCTGCTAGAAAAGCTATACGCTCGCCTTTACTTGAAACTTCAATGAATGGAGCTACTGATGCAATTGTTAATATTACATCAGGATTTGATGCTTCACTATATGAAATCAATGAAGTTGTTGAAGAGATTAGAAAAAGTTCAACTACAGAAATTAATGTTATTTATGGATCAGCTATTAACTCTGATTTAAAAGGAGAAATTATTGTTACCGTAATCGCAACAGGTTTTAGTGATAATCCTGTTATGAAGGAACCTGAAGTTTTTAAACCATTTGAATCTGAACAAGAATCTGAACCTGAATCTTTTGAAAAATCTATAAAGAAAAAGGGTAAAGATAAAAAAAAGAAAAAACGTAAACCAGTCGATAAAGAAACTCCTATAGAGGAAGAAGATATTGAAGTAAATATTCCCTCTTGGTTAAAAGATAGATTTAAAAAATAAGGCTTTAAGCCTTTTTTTTTAAAACAAAGTTTTCATAAAATTTTATGGCAATTTTTGAGACAATAATTTTAAAATATGGTATTCTATTATTGTGAAATATTTTCTAAAGGAGAAAAAAATGAATTTTACAGGAAAACAAAAAGCAAAATTGAGAAGTCTAGCTAACGAAAGGCCGATTATGTTTCAAGTGGGACAAAATGGATTGACTTCTATAGTTATCAAGAATATTCTCGATAATTTACATAAATATGAAGTTGGAAGAATTACGGTACTTAAAACTTGTCCTGATAGCTTTGAGGATATAATTTCAAAACTTACAGAAAATGGTATTTATGTAATTTATAAAATAGGTAAAGTATTGCTGTTATATAAAGAAAACAAAGAATTAAAGAATAGGATTAAATTGACATGAAAATTTTACTAACTAATGATGATGGATATAATGCAGAAGGGATACGAATTTTATTAAAAAAACTTAAAAAATATGGAGATGTTTTTTTAGTAGCACCAGAGACACATATGTCAGGAGCTAGTATGTCGAGAGCTTTTTGGGATAAGATAAGAGTTACTAAATATGAAGATAATATATATTCAGTTACAGGGACACCAGCTGATTCAGTTGTTTTAGCTTTACATGGATTAAATATAAGACCAGATGTTGTGATATCTGGAATAAATAATGGATTTAATATATCAAGCGATACTGTTTATTCTGGAACTATTGGAGCTTGTATGGAAGCTATTAAGGTAGGAATTCCTGCAATTGCATTTTCTTCAGATTATAATGATTTTTCGCATGCAAAAAGAGATTTAGATTATGTAATGGATTTTATATTGAAAAATGATTTATTATCAGATAAATATCTATTAAATGTTAATTTTATTCGCAAAAGCTTAAGAAAAACTAAAGGTATCCAGATAACAGATTTAGGTATGAGACCTATGGAACATTTCTATCAAAGAGATGGAGATTATTATATAGCTAAAAGAATGCATTTAAATTATGAACCTGAAATTGGAACTGATGTTTTTGCGGTAAGAAATGGATATATTTCTATTACACCACTAAAATTTGGGAACCAAACAGAATATGGACTTAGGGAATTAAGAACTAAGGTGAGAAAAAGTGAGGAAAAATAAGCTAATATCATTAATTATTTTTATACTTAATATTTTAGTTGTTTTTGGAGTAATTATATTTATTTCAGAAAATCCTTTTTTAAATATAATGCTTGCATTATATTTAACAATATATTCTTCGTTTTATTACTATAATAATCGTAAAAAATGATAAGGAAGTGTTACTATGATTAGAGAAGAAATTATAAGAGAAGTTCAAGAGGAGGCTAAGAATCAAACTATAGTCGCCGCTACTAAATATGTTGGTATACCAGAGATTAAGGAACTTGTAAGATTAGGGATTACTGATATAGGAGAAAACAGGGTTTATAATTTTTTAGAAAAATATGAAGCATTAAAGAATTTAGATATAACTTGGCATTTTATTGGCCATTTGCAATCAAAAAAAGTAAAAAAAATGATAGATAAAATTGATTATCTTCATTCATTAGATAGACTTAGTTTAGCAGGAGAAATACAAAAACATAGAGAGATTCCTTTAAAATGTTTCGTTCAAGTCAATATTTCTAGTGAAGAATCTAAATATGGATTACCTAAAGGCAATGTCATAGATTTTTGCAAAAAAATGCAAGATTATGATAAAATACATATAGTAGGTTTAATGGGCATGGCTGAATTAACTTTTGATGATGAAGCGATTGAAAAGCAATTTCAATCATTAGTTGATTTAAAAGATGAAGTGAATAAAGCATTAAATCTTGATTTGAAATACCTTTCAATGGGAATGTCAAATGATTACCGAATAGCTATAAAAGTTGGGGCTACTCACTTGCGTCTCGGTAGTATATTATTCTGAAAAGAGGATTAAATATGGGATTATTTTCAAAGAGAAAAAAAATTGAAGCTACAGATGTTGATTTTGATGATTTAAAGTTTTATCGCGTATCCGATTCAAAAGGAATCTATGATTACGCAGAACAGATAATGCATCGCTATCCAATAGTGCTTAATTTCACTGAGTGTACAATTTCTGAAGCTAATGAAATATTGATGTTTTTAAGTGGGGTTCTATATGCTTGTGATGGAGAAATAGTCAAAATTCAAGATAAGGTATATATAATGGCCCAAAAATCAGATTTGTTAGGGCCAACATTAACAAAATTTATTAATGATTATAAAAAGAAGTAGGTAGGATACAGATGAATTTATTATTACTGATAATTTATAATATTTTAAGTGTTTATATGTTTATTTTATTTGTATATATTTTATTAAGCTGGACACCACTTGTTAGATCTAAATTTTATTATTATTTACGAATTATAGTAGAACCATATATAAATATTTTTCGCGGTAAATTAGTGTTTTCTAATATGGATTTTGGACCTACAATAGGTATTTTATTATTATATTTTGTTACTTATTATATACAAAGATTTTTAATTATGTAATCTTTAGTTTTTTTTACTTGAAAAAAAGCATTTAATTGTGTATAATTTTAGAGAATATAAATCGAAGATAAGGACAGAATTTTATAATATTGATTTATAGAGAACTCATGGTTG
>JAOZSU010000025.1:0-8871 GCA_029939475.1 Mycoplasmatota bacterium
TTTGACACTCATATTTCATCACCTCTTTTATATAATAACATGGGAAGGGCTTACATTCAATTAGTTTAGTAAATATTTTTAGAAAAAAGCAACTTTTTTAAGTTGCTTTAAGCATTTACATTATCATATGAATATTTAACAATTTGATAAATAATATCTTTTGGAATATCACCATAGTTATTAGCTTTAAACCATAGTTCTTCTCTTGTACTTTTGTTTTTAGATATGGTTGGATATTTAATGATTAATCTAATTCCTTTTTCAAGGTCATATTTAAATACCATGCGGTAATAATTACCGAGATTCATTAAAACTAAGAATGGTTTTCTATCAACGTAAAATGTTATTCTATCATCATCAAGTTTAGTTACTACATTAGGCATCCCTCTTACATAAGCTACTAATTCATCAAATGTTGGATCTAATGATTTAAACATCTTTGGTTTTTCTATATAATATTCAATCGAATTTGGTTTATTATCAGAAGCTGTTGTTTTAGTAAATTCAGGATCAACAGGGACGTCTTCATAAATCAAGTTAGTTGGATCAATATTACCTTCTGAAGAAACAATTGTTTGTTGATTTGAAACTATCATTGTCTTTTTATTATCTTTAGTAACTACATCTTTTTGTAATCTATTTTTATGTTTGCTTGACCTGTGCTTTTTATTTGTTTTAGTTAAATCATTTATTTCTTCTTCCATCTCTTCTATTTCTTGATTTTTCTTAGATTTTGATGAACAAGCTATTAGATGGATGAAATATAATAATATACCCGCTCCAGCTATTAAAATCATATAATAAGTTCCAATAGTTGAATAATTAGTTAATTTATATGTATAGAACCAATAAGTCAATCCTGAAGCTATAGCAGCAAATTCTAAAAGTAAAATAAAATGCGCTGTTCTTTTACCATTGGTTTCCTCACGAAAATTCTTAATAAATATATATCCGTAAACAATTAAATTTAAAGTAACAATTCCAAAAAATGCAAGAATTAATAAATTAGTTGTTGATGAGGAATTACTATAAATATAGTAATTGATTAACCCTCCGAAAATCATAATAGCTATTGTATAAATATATAACGGAATAAAAGCAGCTCGGTTTGTAGTTTTGTTAACATAACCAAATTCTTTATATTCACTGTTCGCAATAAAAAGATATATTAAACCTATAATTAAGGCCAAAATCCCAATTACGCCTTTAATATACATCTCATAATCTGTTAGCACTGTAACTGTAATACCCCATTGACTTAAGTTATTCCAAGGTACAGCAGCTAGAGATACTAAGAGAACTATAATGAAGATAAAAAAATTACTGAAAAACTTTTTCATTAAATCCACCTTCTAACTTAGTTTATATTAAAATTATATACAATATTTATGTTTGTGTCAATAAACCCCATTGTTTTATATTTTTAATTATATAGTTATTCTGCTATATATGTCATTATGTGTCGTAAAATAAATATAATTAGTGTTTTTTTTGTGTTTTGTTACAAAATCGATTGCAAATTAAAAAACCATATTATATAATTGTAACTACAAAATATCATATTATACTTTTGAATATGGAATGATAGGAGGTCTATGATGCAAGTCTTAAAAGAATCCGTGAGAAATGCCATTGTTGAGGGAGCGATTACTGAATTTTTCCAAAACGGTTTTCAAAAAGCAAACATGAAAAGAATAGCTGACAATGCAAATATTACCGTAGGAAATATTTATCGTTATTACAAAAACAAAGAGGAATTATTCAATGAGATTTTACTTCCAGCTGAAAGAGCTATCGATGATTTAGAGAGTTTTGATCAAAAGCTTCATGTAACACGCATTGATAGTCAAGATGATGTAAATCAATTGGTTCAATATGTAATCAATGTATTGAAACCATATACTAGAGAAGTTTTCATCATGATTTATAATTCAGAAGGAACTCATTATCAAAAAGTGAAAAATCAACTTGAAGAATTAGTTGTAGATAAGATAAATAATTTCTATCCAAGACAGTTTGATAGATATTTATTAACAGTCTTAGCACAGAGTTTTGTTCAAGCTATATTCCATGTTTTCAAAGAAAATGTAAACAACATTAGAAAGATTCAGGAATATATTTCTTTATTGATAGTATATTTCTTTAGGGATATGGATAAGAGAATATTTTAAAAAAACCCTCTTTTGAGGGATTTTTTATTGCATTTTTTCTAATTTTAAAATATCAATTTTACCAATGATTGTTTTTGGTAATTCATCCATTATTTGTATTGTTTCAGGCACAGCGTAATAACTGATATTTTCTTTTATTAATGTTTTTATTTTTTCAATGGATAGAGATTCGAATTTTTGGTTCCAAACTATAAATAATTTTATTTTAGCTCCTTTAAGTTCATCTCGTATTCCTATAACCGCAACTTCTGAAATTTCTTTAAAACTCATAAGAAAATTCTCAATTTCTGATGGTAAAACAGGCATACCATTCACCTTAATTATTCTTTTTAAGCGCTGTTTAAAATGTACATATCCTTCTTCATCTATATATCCTAAGTCACCTGTTTTAACCCATAATTCATTATTTATTTCTATCATTGCTTTGTTAGTAGCTATTTTATCATTTAAATATCCATTCATTAAAGTAGGCCCAGAAATAACTATTTCCCCATCAATATTAGATTTTTCAAATTCATTTGTTTTCATGTTTAATATATTCATTCGAATGCCAGGTAATGGTTTACCTACGGTTCCTTCTTTATTGTCTTTCAATGTATTAACACATGATACAGTAACTGTTTCTGTTAACCCATAACCTTCTAATAATCTTGCATTAGAATAATAATATTCCATTACATCATTGAACCTATTCTTTAAATCGTTAGATACATAGTCTCCTCCTACATATGTTTGTAAGATATTTTTAACGCTTGGAGAATGGAATTCATGATTTTTTAATAATGCTTCAAACAAAGAAGGTACTCCTATAATAAAATTTATTCGATTTTTTTCGATTAAAGAAACAGCTTCTTCAGCTGAAAACTTAGGCATAAGTGTATCTATCCCACCGAACATAAGCATAGCGTGTAACCCCATACACAATCCGAAGCCATGAAACATTGGTAATACAGCTAACATATGTTTATTTTCAAAATCACTAATACCCATTATAAAAGGTGCTTTACTAGCTAAAAAATTAATAGAATAATTTGATAGTTCAATTGTTTTAGGTTCTCCAGACGTTCCTCCACTATGTAATAAAAAAGCTGTGTCTTTTGGTCTTATTTTTATTTCATTTATTTTTTTATTAATAAATAAATCTTTTAAATATAAAACATTACTATGTTTTTTTATATATTTTAATTTAGAATAATTTAGTAATTTATATCCTATTTGTTTAAATTTATTAAATTCATTTACAGGCGTAGCTAAAATTATTTTTTTATCTTCCTTGAGCTTTTCAAAATGATGGTAAAAAGTATCTAAGATGATTAGATGTTTTGAATTTGTTTCTTCCATATATTTAGACATTTGAACAACCGGTGTTAAAGGATGAACCATATGGCAAATAACACCTATTTTGTTTAAAGCATAAAAAGAATATATGGCTTCAAAAACATTTGGTAAAGCAATAGTTACTACTTCTTTTTTCTTAATTCCTATTTCAAGAAATCCCGCTGCTAAATCATCTACTCTTTCAAGTAGATTTTTATAATCCATATATCTATTCATAAATAATAATGCATATCTATTAGGATATTTCAAAGCAGTATTTCTTAATGATTCGTATAACGTTTGATTGAATTTCATATTTCCCCCCTATCAAATTCGGTATCCCAAAAAATACCCAATTAATACTAATAATCCAAATAAGATAAATTGATGTGTTATAAAAATAATTAATGAATTTCGTCCTACAATTAAAACTATATTTCTATCAGATAAATTGACATTAGGAATTAATGTGAATCTATTTTTATAACACACATTACCTATAACTGTGCCTATCATAATCATTCCCCAATAAGGAAAAAGCCCAAAATAATCAGCTCCATATGCCTTAACTCCTAATAATATTCCAGGTATATCCTTATAATTTAAACTTGTTATATAGTTTAATTCCCAAAATTTGATATGTACCCCAATTATAATAATAATTAATCCAAGTCCAAAGATAAATAAATCATTATTCCAAATTTTGCGTAATATATATGTTAAAAATATACTAACAGCGAACATATGAATAACACCAAAGACTATAAATGATTCTAGAGTTGTAAATACATCAATAAAATATGATATAACTGAAATAGAAAGTGCAATAATCATTAATTTAATAGCTCTGTTTAAATTGGATTTTGCAAAAGTAAAACTAATTCCTGATACAATTAGAAAAACAGATACAAAAAATAAGTGTCCGTAGAATCTTAACTGTGAATTCCAATATAGCCTAGCTAATTGATTTAGCCAAAGAAAGCCGGGTCTATTTACTACATTAAAGTTTACAAAAAATGAATTCATTCCTAATAAATCAAACATCAAATGGTCAAAAACCATCATAATTATTGCAAAGCCTCTAGCAAAATCCAGCTCCCAAATTCGCTTTTTTTTCATAACTATCTCCTGTTATTTTATCATATTATAACACATGTGAATTTATTTGTGATTATCACCAATAAAAAAGGTTGTTAATCCGTATAATATTTGAATAAACACTTCTTATAAAAAATGGCCGAATTATGTTATAATATCCACACGGAGTGATGAATATTGATTGCCTACGATAAATATATTGATGGATTAATTGAAAAAGATAATAAAGCCTTTGAAGTGATTTATGAGAACACAAAAAAAGGTGTTTTTTCGATGATTATATCTATTGTTAAAAACCGTGCAGTAACTGAAGATCTTATGCAAGATACTTATATGAAAATGATTCAAAAAATACATCAATACAAAAAGGGTAAGAATTTCTATGCATGGTTATTACAAATCGCGAAAAATACGGCTTTGGATTATTATCGAAAAGAAAAAAGAATGACTTTAGTTGATCCTCAAGAAAATGAATATATGTTTAATAAAGCTATGAATAATCCTGAAAATTATATGGTTTTGGATATGATTAAACCATTAAATGTAGAAGAAAAGCAAGTGGTTTTGTTAAGAATTGTCTCGGATTTGAAATTTAAAGACATAGCTACAACTTTAAACAAACCTATAGGAACTATACTTTGGATTTACAACAAAGCAATTAAAAAGCTACAAAAATATAATGATAGATAGGAGTGAATAATATGAAAAAGAAAGATATCATTGCATCAATCAAGCAATCAGCTTTAGATGAAATACCTGATGTATTGCATAAAATTGATATTTCTAAGATAGAAATTGAATCAGTTACCCCAATTGAAAAACCAAAATTTAATTTTCATAAAGCTTTTTCATACACATTCGCTTCTTTGTTTATTTTAGTTTCTGGATTATTAGCTTTTAATATTATCAATATCGGTACTGATTATACTCCTTTAAATTCTGACACAGAAATTGTTGGATTTCAAACAGTTTCTGGAGCTGCTTTGTTAGATTCTTTCAGTAACGTTGATGAATTATCTCTTACTGACGATAATTTGGATATAGTTGAACTAAGTACTACTACTATTCAAACTCCAGATAATTCTATAATTGATCAAATTAATACTATTAATCATTACTTAAATATGGCTGAAACTGTTTTAGTTAATGAAAAACAATTTATTTATAAATCAGTTGAATCAGATAATCCTGATTATGAATATGCTTATCAGTATAATGGTACTGATTTATTAGGAAATTTAATTACATATTACGGATATTATAATATAATTGAAACTAATGCAGGACAGATAGAACAAGGAATTTTAATTCACGATGACAGAGTTTTTCATTATTCAAGTGTAACTGTCCAAGATGGTTTGAATTCACTTTATCGTTATCATATATATGTTGATGAAGATGATTATGTCGAAGTAATGAATCAAAGCAATAATAAAGTGCAAAGATTTCAATACAATGTTTACCGCAATAATCAATTGACTAGCTCTAGTACACTTACTATTACATCAAAAGAAGATAAATTATTAGCTACACTTAGCATAACTAATCTAAATAATCAAGAAATTTTACTTAATTTGGAAAGAGATATGAGTGATGTTTCAAATCAAAGCTTCCAAGTTAATTACATGATTAATAATACCCAAGATCAATGCGAAGGAAGATTTACAGTTAGACCTGATTACGATAATACAACTGATACTTATCATTTTAAATATGATATTAATAATACAACTGTTATTATTGGTAATAGGGAAAACAAAGGACATAATAAACCTACTGAAGATGATTTTAAATCCAGTCGTACTCCTCGCAATCCATATATTTCAACTTATCAAGAGACTACTACTGAAGAAACAGATAATAGTCCTAAAGGCCGAGGAAATCAAGGACATAAGAAACAACAAACTTCGGATCAAGCGATGGTAGTTTAGATAATGTTTGGATTAAGATAATATTTAAAAGCAAGATAGAAATTTAATATTATAGTTATTTTCTCTGATGTTCATAATAATTATAAAAATAATAAGAAACTTAAAAAACAAGTTTCTGAACAAGATGATATATTTGAATTTTTTATAAAATAAGTAAAAGAGAAGTTTTTAAACTTCTCTTTTCTTTAAGCGTTTTTAATTATCGCTACTACTGGAATTGAAACAAATGCAAGCCAAGAAAATGCCCACCATCCAAAGAAGTATCCTAAACTAAAAAATATTATCGTAGTTACAAAAGGTAAACAAGCAATTAAATGATGCTCTTTTGGTGAATGTCTAACAATAGCTAAAATTGGAACTAAAAGAAAGATCATCCATAGATAAGCCCATGTGCTCGCAAAGATTATTCCCAATGAAATATATATAATCATAAGCGCAAGCGTTAGAATCCATTCTAGACGGTTATTTTTGTTTATTACAAAAAATGAATCTTCACTGAAAATCAAAGAAATTCCTACAGGTAATAAAAACGCAAATAAACCATATCCCCATTCATTATACATATATCCTATATATAAATAAGCACCTATAGAAATTACAAATCCTAGTTCAAATATAATTACCTTCCATAGTTTAGATTCATGAAGAACTCCTATCATGGGAATAATCATAAATATTAGCCAAATAGGATTCCACATTTTTGCATAATACCAAACTAAAACAAAGATAATTATCGCTACAAATGGACTTATTGCGGTTAGAAAAGAAATAAACCTCATTGTTTTTACACTAGAAAAAATAGCGATTATTGGGACAATTATGAAGATAAGCCATGCTGGATTCCATAGATTAAGCCAAAATCCAAGAACTAAAAAGATTATTAAAGCCACGAAAGGACTTAAGGCAATCCAGCCATTCATTGAGTTCTTATCAAATAAATTAACAACTATCGCAACCATCGGAATAGATAAAAAAACCAACCATCCAGGATGCCATAAATTAAACCCTAATCCAAGAATCATAAAAACAACTAAAGAAATAAATGGCATTAAAGCTGTTATTTTATTATTTCTATTAGTAGCTTTTGAATGCCCACCTCTATGAATATAGATATATTCTTCTCCTTCTACAAATTCTTCTGATAAATTTTTTATGACTTGTTCGGGAGAACCTATCATTTTTATTATTTTTTCTTCTGAAAGATTCTTGTTTAAAGCGTCATCAATCATTTCCCCGTAATCATCTAAAATATCAGATATTTCATCATCCTTAATATTGTATTCTAACAATAGTTCTTTCAATCTTTTTAAATATCTTTCTTTCATCTTAGTTATCCCCTTCTAAAATTTTAAATACACCTTTAATAAACAATTTCCATTCAGCTAAATATTCCTTCAGTTTCTCTTCCCCTTTTTCTGTTATTTTATAAAACTTCTTAGGCGCTCCAACAGGAGATGGAATTTTATAAGTTTCAAAATACTCTAATTTTGTTAGTCTTCTCAATAAAGGATAGATTGTATTTTCATTAATAGGTACTTCATCAGATAACTGTTCTATTATATCAAATCCACACATATCTCTTTGATCTATTAATTTTAATACACAGATTTCGATTATACCTTTTTTAAATTGAGAGTTCATTCAACCACCCCTTTATGTGTTATACACAATAATAGCTTAACATATTCTTGTGTAAAACACAATAAGTAAACCGCTTAAAAAAAGAAGTTTTAAAAACTTCATTTTCCAACACTATGAAATACGTAATTCTTTACGCAAAATATCAATTTTATTTGCGCTCTCTACAAACGCTATTATGATAAACATAATAGTCATATATTGTGGCATAAGATAGATATTGTCAACCATACCATGAATATTAGCGCCAATCAAAGCGATTAATAAAATTGCCTTTTCTTGAGTAAAACTAACAAAGAAAATTCGCAATAAAGAAATAAATTGGATTACTAAAGCAATACCGCCTAATATACCAAAACAAGCTAAAATATGCAAAATTGTATTATGAAACATTCTAAGCCCATCAGCTTGTCTAGCTAAAACTCCTCCACCAAAAACAAGATGAGTTTTAAATGTAGCTATAGCCTCTTTCCATATTTCAATTCGGCCATTATCTTCTAAACGGTATAATTCAAGCCTTTCCCAAATTGCGTAAAAATATGCTTTTGTAAAATAAGCCATTATGCTTACTATTAAAACTCCTATTGTTATATTTAATAAGAGATTCCATTTATGTTCATATTTGATGAACATAAATAATAATAAGAACAAACTTGTTATTAAAAAAGCTATTATTCCAGCTCTAGAAAGAGTAAATAATAACATTACAAATTCAA